>JASHQP010000149.1 GCA_030039095.1 Streptosporangiaceae bacterium | reverse complement strand
ACCACACCCCGGCCGAACAGCGCATTCTGGAAGGCCGGCAGCCGGGAGTTGATCGCACCGTAAGCGCGGACGAGCAGCGGGCTCCGGCTTAGGTCGAGTTCCCGCCGCGCGGTCACAGCCAGCGGGCCGGCCGCGCCGGAGGTGAGGGCATTGCGCAACGCCCGAACTCCGGCAGCAGGGATGACGATGTCGGCATCGAGATAGATCCTAGGAAACCCGACGGCCACGGCATCGCCCGCGTTCAGCGCGGCCGCCTTCCCGACACTTGGCAGGTCCAGAACCCGAACCCCGGGCCGCTTGGCGGCGATCTGCGCCGTGGCGTCTTTGCAGCCATTAGCCACCACGGTCACGTCGAACTCACCCGGGGCGGTGCCGCCTATCAGAGCATCCAGGCATCGCCCTATGACCGCAGCCTCGTTGTACGCCGCGATGATGATGCTGGTCACGGCCGACCTGGACACGACCATGCGCGAACGTGACTCGACGTGTCCAGCCGAATCGCGCCCGCCACACTAAGTGGTTGCCGTAGCTTGTGTCCATGCACGTAGATGCCCAGGTATCTCCTCTTGCGCCGACATCGGCCCTGGCTGGCCGGACGTGCCGGAGATGACCGTGGAGCTTACCCCGATCATGAACGAGGATGTGGCTGTTGTAGCGGAATTCCTACACGCCAACCTCAATGCCCGGGTCCCGGCACTGGCCTGGAGCCGGGCGATGGCTGTGCCGTGGAAGGTCGAGGGACCAAACCACGGGTTCATGCTCCGGAACGGTCAGCAAGTGGTGGGCGCCTATCTGGCTTTCTACTCTGAGCGCGCGGTTGCCGGCCAGGTGGAGCAGTTCTGCAACCTGGGGGCCTGGTGCGTGCTGCCCGACTTCCGGTTCCACAGCATCCGGCTGCTCAAGGCGCTGCTGGCGCAGGAGGGCTACCATTTCACCGACCTGTCACCCAGCGGGAGCGTGGTGTCGCTCAACGCCAAGCTCAGGTTCCGATCCCTTGACACATCCACGGCGCTCATCCCCAACCTGCCCTGGCCTACCGTTCCGGGCCGGACGAGGATCAGCGCCGACAGGGCGATGATCGAGGGCACGCTTGCCGGGCCGGAACTCGAGCTCTACCGCGACCACGCACAGGCAGCCGCCGCCCGTCACCTCGTGCTGATCCGCGGTCGCGAGTCCTGCTACGTGATGTTCCGGAAGGTGCGGCGCAAGGACCTGCCGCTGTTCGCGGCCATCCTGCACGTCGGCAATCCCGAGCTGTTCCAGCGTGCCATCGGCCCTCTGACTCGGCACCTGCTTGTCCACCACCGGGCCCTCGCGACCCTGGCCGAGCTGCGGATCGTAGGGTCCCGGCCCAGACGATCCGTCATGCTGCCCGCTGGGCGCCCCAAGATGTACCGCAGCCCCAGCCTGGACCCCACGCAGATCGATGACCTGTACAGCGAGCTCGCGTGCGTTCCCTGGTAATCAGCCCCGCCCCTTGCCGACAGAGAGCCTGACGACCATGCGCAGTCAGATCCATCACCTCGTCGCCGAGGCGGCTGACAGGTGGCCTCACGCCCCCGCCCTGACGTTCAAGGACGTCACGGTCAGCTACGCACAGCTGTGGCAGGAGGTAGAGCGCTTCGCTGCCGCGCTGCGCGAGCTCGGCCTCCGACGCGGTGACCGGGTTGCCGTCTACCTCGACAAGCGAATCGAGACCGTCACCGCGCTGTTCGGTGCGTCGGCGGCCGGCGGGGTCTTTGTTCCGGTCAACCCGCTGCTGAGGCCCGGCCAGGTTGGCTACATCATGCGAGACTGTGACGTGCGGGTACTGGTGACGTCGCCCGACCGGCTCACCTTGCTGCGCGAGGAACTCGAGCAGTGCAAGTCCATCGAGCACGTGGTGCTCGCCTGGCGCGGCCCTGGCTCCGGCACCGAGCCGGGCGAGCGATACGCGGTCAGCCCGTGGCCCTCGGCCGAGTGCGAACCCACGGCTGCCGCCGACGGCATCGACGCCGACATGGCTGCCATCCTGTACACCTCTGGGAGCACCGGCCGACCCAAGGGAGTCGTGCTCAGCCATCGCAACCTCATCGTCGGGGCTGAGAGCGTCAGCGGCTACCTCGGCAACAATCCGGACGATGTGATCCTGGCCGCGCTGCCGTTCAGCTTCGATGCGGGCTTCAGCCAGCTCACCACCGGCTTCAGTGCCGGGGCTCACATCGTGCTGCTGAACTACCTCCTGCCCACCGACGTCGTGCGGCTCTGCGCTCGGCACCGCGTCACCGGGCTGACCTGCGTCCCGCCGCTGTGGATCCAGATCGCAGACCAGCACTGGCCAGCGGAGTCAGCCGGTCACCTGCGGTACTTCGCCAACACCGGCGGGAGGATGCCCAAGGCGACGCTGGACCGACTGCGGTCGGTGTTCCCAGGTGCCGCACCCTTCCTCATGTACGGACTGACGGAGGCATTCCGTTCCACCTACCTGCACCCGGCAGAGGTGGACCGGCGTCCCGACTCGATCGGCAAGGCCATTCCCAACGCTGAGATCCTCGTCGTGCGCCCGGACGGCACCCTGTGCGGGCCCGGCGAGGAGGGTGAACTGGTGCACCGCGGCGCGCTCGTGGCCATGGGGTACTGGAATGACCCGGAACGCACCGCCGAGCGCTTCCGTCCTGCCCCGGCGCGTGAGCCCGGCCTGTGCACCGAGGAGATGGCTGTCTGGTCAGGCGACGCGGTGGTCCTCGACGAGGAGGGGTTCCTCTATTTCGTCGGCCGCAAGGACGAGATGATCAAGACTTCCGGGTACCGGGTAAGCCCAAGCGAGATCGAGGAAGTGGCCTATGACACCGGGCTGGTACGCGACGCCGTCGCCATCGGGGTGGAGGATCCGAAGCTCGGGCAGCATGTGGTCCTCGTGGTCAGCTCGGCGAGCGACGCAGCCGTCGACCCCGATGCGCTGCTCGCCCAGATGAGGAAGGCGCTTCCGCGCTACATGCTGCCGGCCCGGGTTGATGTCAGACCCGAGATCCCGCGGTCGCCCAATGGCAAGTTCGACCGTGCCGTTCTGCGCGAGGATCTGACAACGTGACGCAGCACAGCACTATGGCCGCCTTCTCCAGCCGGTCCGGCTGCCTCTGCGTGGGCGGGGTTCCCGTGGATCTGCTCGCGCAGAGAGCAGGCGGCACGCCGTTCTTCGCCTACGACCGGAGTTTGCTGACCGGGCGGGTAGCCAAGCTGCGGGCTGCCCTGCCGCCCGGCATCGACCTCAGCTACGCGGTGAAGGCCAATCCGATGCCAGCGGTGATCCACCACCTCAGCGGGCTAGTTGACGGATTCGACGTCGCCTCCGCCCTCGAACTCCGGGCTGCCTTGAATACCCCGATGGCCTCTGCCCGGATCAGCTTTGCCGGCCCGGGCAAGACGCCCGCGGAGCTGCGTCAGGCCGTCGCTTCGGGAGTGACGGTGGAACTGGAGTCCAGCACCGAGGCCCGGCGGCTGGCTGAGATCGGGCAGGAGCTCGGGATCTGCCCTCAGGCTGCGGTCCGGGTTAATCCCGACTTCGAGGTCAAAGGCTCGGGGATGCGCATGGGCGGTGGCCCTCAGCAGTTCGGGGTCGACGCCGAACAGGTTCCGGCGCTGCTCAAAGAGCTCGCGAGCGCCGAGATGGACGTCCTCGGGCTGCATGTGTTCGCGGGCTCGCAGAACCTCCGGGCCGACATCCTGGCCGAGGCGCAGCGCAAGACCGTCGACCTCGCTCTCCGGCTAGCTGAGGACGCGCCCTCACCCGTCCGCTATCTCAACCTTGGCGGAGGGTTCGGCATCCCCTACTTTGACAAGGACACGCCGCTTGACCTAGCCGTGATCGGGGCCAACCTCGGCGAACTACTCGGGACGAGGATCCGGACGCGGCTGCCTGCGGCTCGCGTGGTCATAGAGCTCGGCCGGTATATCGTCGGTGAATGTGGCGTCTACGTCACGCGGATCGTCGACCGCAAGGAGTCGCGGGGGCGGACCTTTCTGGTCGTCGATGGTGGCCTGCACCACCAGCTCGCCGCGTCCGGCAATTTCGGCCAGGTGATCAGGCGCAATTACCCGGTGACAATCGGCAACCGGACGGACGAGGAGGCGACGGAAACGGTAACCGTCGTCGGCAACCTCTGCACTCCGCTGGACATCCTTGGTGACCGTGTGCCCTTGCCGCCGGCCGACATCGGGGACTTGGTCGTGGTCTTCCAGGCCGGGGCGTACGGGCTCACCGCGAGCCCAACCGCCTTCCTGAGTCACCCGGAACCCGCCGAGCTGCTTGTGTAGCGTCATGAACGGATCCGCCGACACCGCATCCACCGCCCAGCACCTACTGTTAGGAGACCCTCCGAATGGACACGGCCGTATCGACACTCGACGAGGTCAAGGCTCTCGTGGCTGAGACACTCGGCA
>JASHQP010000011.1 GCA_030039095.1 Streptosporangiaceae bacterium | reverse complement strand
ATGGGAGGAGAACCCGGAGGCCGCCGCGTGGCCCGGTCTTCCCGGGAGCCGGCCGGCGCGGCACGCCTCGCCGGTGCTGAGCCTGTCCGCCCGGCTGACCGCGCTGACCCAGCTGATCAAGATCGCGGCGGCCCGTACCGGCGCCGGCGGTTTCCCCGAAGGCCTGATCCAGGACGCCGAAGACCTGGTCGAACGCGCCGGCGAGCGGCTGCGGCTGTCCGCGGGCCACACGGTCGCGGCCCTGGCGGGCGGCACCGGCAGCGGCAAGTCCTCGATCTTCAACTACCTGGCCGGCGCCGATTTCTCCACCGTGGGCGTGACCAGGCCGGTAACCAGGGACCCGCACGCCTGTGTCTGGGGTGGTGCCGGCTCCGCGCCGCTGCTCGACTGGCTGGGCGTGCCGCGCAGGTTCCGCTACGCGCAGGGGAGCGAGCTCGAGGGCGGCGAGGCCTCGCTGAACGGGCTGGTCCTGCTCGACCTGCCGGACCACGACTCTGTCATGGGCGGCGCCACGCATCAGGTCGACAGGCTGATCGGCATGACCGACCTCATGGTGTGGGTGCTCGATCCGCAGAAGTACGCGGACGCGGCGGTGCACTCGCGCTACCTCGTGCCGCTGGCCGGCCACTCCGAGGTGATCGCCGTGGTGCTGAACCAGGCCGACCTGCTCAGCGCCGGCCAGGTCGAGGACTGCACCGGCGACCTGCGTCGGCTGCTGGACTCCGAGGGGCTGCAGAACGCGGCGGTGCTGGTCACCTCCGCGGTCACCGGCGCAGGCATGGACCGGCTGCGCGGCATGCTGGTCCATGCGGTGTCCGACCGGCGGGCCAGCAGCGCGAGGATCTCGGCCGATCTGGACGGCATCGCGTCCGAGTTCGTGCCCTACGCGGAAGTGCAGGCCGACGGCCATGGGCGCGAGGCCGCCAGCAGCGGGAACGGGGCCGGGACCGGCGGCGTCGAGAGGGTGCCGGCGCGGGCCGCGGAGCAGCTTCTGGACGCGTTCTCGGGCGCCGCGGGGGTGCCGGCCGTGGCCGATGCCGTGCAGAGCGCGCGTGAGCTGCGGGCCGTCGACTACGTCGGCTGGCCGGTCGCCTGGTTCGTGGAACGCATCACCGGCCGCGACCCGGTGCGGCGGATCCGGCTCGGCAGGCTGTGGGCCGAGCTGAAGAGCATGGCGGCCGGCCCGTCGGGCGCCCAGCAGGCGGACATCGACACCGCCCTCACCAGGCTCGCCGACGACGTCGGCGGGCCGTTGCCGAAGCCCTGGTCGCAGACCACCCGTGCGGCCGTGCGGTCACGAGCCGAGGAGATCCCGGCGGCGATCGGCACCGCGATGGGCGAGTCGATCCCCGAGGAAAACAAGATCATGCTGTGGTGGCGGCTGATCGGCGCGCTGCAGGGGCTGCTGCTCGGGTGCGTGATCGTCAGCGTGGCGTGGATCGTGGCGCTGACGATCTTCGGCGTGTTCCGTGCCGCCGGAACCGTGCCCCAGCTCTTCGGCGACGCCTCCTTGCTGCCCTGGATCATCATCATGCTGGCGGCATTCCTGATCCTTGGCTGGCTGACCGCCGCCGGGTGCATGAACCTGGTGCGGTCGGCCGCAGCGCGCGAGCGGGAGGCGCGGCTCGGCGCGATGCGCGGCAAGATCGAGACGGTGGCCCGCGAGATGGTGCTGGTCCCGGCGGAGCAGGAACTCGCGGAGTTTCAGCGCTTCCGCGCCGAGCTGATGGCCGCGGCCGGAGCCTGACCGGCGGCCCCGGGGGTCAGGAAGCTCCGGGCAGCACCCGGGGCTCGATCCGCTCCTCCTTCGCTGCTCCCTGCCCCGCCCCGCCCTCCCGCTGCCCCGCCCCGCCCTCCCGGGTCACGTAATAGGCGCCCTTGCCGCGGACCTCGGTCACCGCCTCGGCGAACCCGGTTCCGCGGTAGAGGATGCCGACGCCGTCGTCGGTCGCGTAGCCGTCCGGGAGTTCCCCTGCCCCGATGAGCCGCTGGAACAGCGGACGGCGCTGGGCCTCGGAGTCATAGTGCACGCCCGCCGCGTACGGCACGAGGGCGAGGCCGTTGAAGACCGGCCGCAGGTCCGGCCCGAAGGAGTCGGTGGTCCCGCCGACGTGCCAGCACAGCGACCCGGCCGACACCCCGGCCAGCACGACCCCGGCCTGCCAGACCTCGCGCATCACCTGGTCCAGGCCGTGCAGGCGCCACACCGCCAGCAGGTTCGCCACGCTGCCGCCGCCGACCCACACCACGTCCTGCTCGAGCAGCAGCGCCGCCGGATCGGCCACGCTCGGCATCGGGAACAGGTTCAGGTTGGTGGTGACCATCCCGGCGGCCTCGCCCGCCTCGGTGAACAGGGCGTTCCACCACTGCTGGTCCCCGCCTGCCGTGCCGAGGTGGCAGATCCGCGGCGCGCGGCCGCTGACGCCGGACAGCTCAACCGCGTAGCGGATGAGCGGGGCGAACTCGAACGCGGTGCGTGACCCGCGGCGCAGGCCGCCGGAGGTCGCCAGGATCGTGGGCTCGGAGGCTGGCACCCCACGAATGTACCCAAATGCCATCCGGTCGGGGAGGCGCCCCGCCGCGCGCTTCGACGGCCCAATACTCGCCGTGTATGTGTAATCTTGTAATTACCTTGAACGGGAGGCTGAGATGGAATCTGGCGAGCTTGACGCGTACTCCCGTGTGGTTTCCGGAGTGGCCGCCGAGCTCACGCCGAAGGTCGCGAGCCTGCGGGTGCCACAGGGGAGCGGCGGCGGGCGGGGCCGGGAGGCGCGGGGCGCGGAGAGCCTCGGCTCGGCCGTCGTGTTCACCGGGGATGGCTTCCTGCTGACCAACGCTCACGTCGTGGGGCGTGGCCAGGGCGGGACCGCGCTGTTCTCCGACGGCACGAGCGCCGCGTTCACGGTGGTCGGTGCCGACCCGCTGTCCGATCTCGCGGTGGTGCGTGCGGGCGGGCCGACTCCGCCGCCGGCGGAGCTCGGCGAGGCGGACAGCCTGGTCGTCGGCCAGCTCGTGGTGGCCGTGGGCAGCCCGCTCGGCCTGGCGGGCTCGGTGACGGCCGGCGTGGTGAGCGCGGTCGGGCGGTCGCTGCCGACCCGCAGCGGTGCGGCGGCGCGACTGGTCGAGGACGTGATCCAGACCGACGCCGCGCTGAACCCCGGCAACTCGGGCGGAGCGCTCGCCGACGCGCACTCGCGCGTGGTCGGGATCAACACCGCGGTCGCCGGCGTCGGCCTCGGCCTGGCGGTCCCGGTGAACGCCACAACACGGCGGATCATCTCCGCGCTGATGCGCCATGGCCGGGTGCGCCGCGCCTATCTCGGGATCGTCAGCACGCCGGAGCCGCTGCCCGCCGCGCTGCAGCAGCGGTTCGCGCGGCGCAGCGGCCTCCGGGTGGCCGAGGTTGTCGCGGACGGGCCGGCCGCGCGGGCCGGGCTGCGCGCCGGTGACCTGCTGATCAGCGCGGGTGGGCAGCCCGTGCAGAAGGCCCAGGACCTGCAGCGGCTGATGTTCGGCGAGGCGATCGGCAAGCCGCTGGCGATCACCGTGATGCGCAACGGTGCGCTGGTCGACGTGATCGCCCAGCCCGCGGAGCTGGTCGCGGCCTGACGTCCGCGCGCGGCCGCGCATCATCTCACACACTGCGCCCAATCCTGGGCGGTCATCCACAGGCGAGCGGATCCGGCGTGTGCTGTCCACAGGGTCACGCTCGCCGGATGCCCGCGGTCGCCGCGGCTGCGACGTTGGTAGGCAGCTTGGCGGCGCGCCGCCGCCGGGGCGGCAGCCGGGCGTGACCGGCGCCGGGGCCGCATGACCCAGGAGGATCGCGATGTTCAATGAGGCGCAGTTCAGCGTCGTCGGCTATGTGGCCAGCGAGCCGCAATACAGCCGGGTCGGCAACGGCATACCGAAGCTGACCATGAGGGTGTCCTGGACCACCCGCCGCGTAGATCCGTCCACCGGCGAGTGGGTCGACGGCAACACCTCGTTCGTGCGGGTGACCTGCTGGCGCAGGCTCGCCGAGAACCTGGCCACCTGCCTGCGCAAGGGCGAGCCGGTGATGCTGCGCGGGCGCCTGGACGTGCGCCCGTTCACCGGCAAGGACGGGGTCCGCCGGATCTCCGTCGACGTTGACGCGAGTTACCTCGGCTACGACCTGACTCGCGGGGTGGCGAGCTTCCGGCGGGTGTGGGAGACGACCGGCAGGACCGCCGAGGAGGCCGCGGCCGAGAACGCTGCCCTGGGCGAGTCCGGCGACGATCCGGAAGCCGGTTTCGCCGACGGCGAAGCGGCTGTCGCCGGCCCGGCCGGGCGTGCTCCGGTCCCGGGCGACGGCTCAGCCGGTGACCTGGGCGACGGCGAGGCCGAGGAGGAGATCTTCGACGACGGTGCGATCGACGCGCTGGCCCGGGATTCTGACGGCGTCGCGACCGTGTCCTGACCGCAGCCCGGCTGGCCGTAGGCTGATGACATGCCCGAGTTCATTTTTCAGATGCGCGCTGCCCGGAAGTCGTACGGCGACAAGGTAGTGCTCGACGAGGTGACGCTTGCCTTCCTGCCCGGCGCGAAGATCGGCGTTGTCGGGCCCAACGGCACCGGCAAGTCGACCTTGCTGCGGATGATGGCCGGCCGGGAGCAGCCGTCGAACGGCGAGGCGCGGCTGATGCCGGGATTCACGGTCGGGCTGCTGGATCAGGAGCCGGATCTGGACGAGACCAAGACGGTGCTCGGGAACGTCGAGGAAGGCGTGGCCGAGACCAAGGCCCTCCTGGACCGGTACAACGAGATCGCCGAGCTGATGGCGACCGACTACTCCGACGCGCTGCTGGAGGAGATGGGCAAGCTGCAGGAGCAGCTCGACCACCGGGAGGCATGGGACCTGGACAGCCAGCTGGAGCAGGCCATGGACGCCCTTCGCTGCCCGCCGCCGGATGCCGCGGTGAGCGTGCTGTCCGGCGGCGAGCGGCGGCGCGTGGCGCTGTGCAAGCTGCTGCTGGCCCAGCCCGACCTGCTGCTGCTGGACGAGCCCACCAACCACCTGGACGCCGAGAGCGTGCAGTGGCTCGAGCAGCACCTGGAGAAGTACCCCGGGACGGTGGTCGCCGTCACCCACGACCGGTACTTCCTCGACAACGTTGCGGGCTGGATCCTCGAGCTCGACCGCGGCC
>JASHQP010000148.1 GCA_030039095.1 Streptosporangiaceae bacterium | reverse complement strand
CTAACCCGCAGATCTTTCGTGACCGGCAGCACAACGGCAGCCCTGGGAGGGCTCGTGGCTCCATGGGCAGCCGCACGGCCCGCCATTTCCTCGCGCGGGACGGGCAAATGGGGCGGCAATCCCTGGCAGGTGCTGGCGCGCAGCATATCGGGACCGGTCTTGCGGCCGGGTGACCCCGGTTTCGCCGCGCTCGCCCTGCCGTACAACCTGCGCGAGGCGTCGGTGCAGCCGGCCGGGATCGCACGCTGCCGCAGCGCTGAAGACGTGGCGACGTCGATCAAATGGGCGCGCAAATACCACTACCCGCTGATCGCCCGGTCGGGGGGTCATTCGGCCGGCGATTACTCGGTGACCACCGGCCTGATGATCGACACCAAGCTCATGAATCAGACGTCATTCAACAGCAAAACGGCAATTGCCACGGTGAGTGGCGGCACGCTGAACGCCGGCGTCTACGAGGCGCTGTCGCAGCACAACGTCACGATCACGCACGGGCGCTGCCCGACGGTCGGCGCCGCCGGATTCCTGCTGGGCGGGGGCATCGGGTTCAACATCCGCAGGCTGGGCATTGCGAGCGACGCCCTGGTCGCGAGCCAGATCGTCACCGCCGGCGGCGAGATACTGACGCTCAGCGAGAAGGAGAACCCCGGCCTGTTCTGGGCATGCCGCGGCGGGGGCGGCGGCAACTTCGGCATCAACACCTCCTTCAGCGTGCAAACCACGCCGGTCCCCGACCTGGTCACAGGCGCCAAGCTGCTCTGGAGCGCCGAAGCGGACCGCCTGTTCCCGGCCCTGATGGCGGCCCTGCAGGAATCGCCGATCTCCCTCGGCACCTGGACCACGCTTGGCGCCGTGACGCCGGAGCAGCTGGCCAAAGGGAAAGACGTAACCGTTTACTTCGAGGGCCAGCTGACCGGTACCGAAGCGGAGCTGGAAAAGATCCTGGCGCCGGTGTACGCGGTGGCGCAGCCGGCCGAGTCGACGATCAAGGAGGAGAGCTACTGGGAAGCGCAGAAATCCTTCTCGGACGTCGAGGAGCCGACCGAATTCCAGAACCGCGGTCTCTACTTCGCCGGCCCCGTCAGCGAAGCCGCGATCAGCACCATTCTGTACTGGCTGCGGCGGTGGCCGGGAACCGACGTCTACGCACGGCTGTCGTTTCTGCGGACCGGCGGCAAGGCCAACACCGTCCCTTCTGACGCCACCGCCTTCGTGCACCGCGACAACGACTGGTACATGATCTGGTACCTGAAGTGGAACGAGAACGACTCTGCCGAGACCGTCGAGGAGAACCTGGCCTGGCTGGGTGCCTTTTACGACGCGATGAGGCCGTTCACCATTCCGCAGGCGTACCAGAACTTCGTGGATCCGTCGCTCACGGATTACCTGCAGCAGTACTACGCCACCAATCTTCACCGGCTGGGGAGGATAAAGGCCGCCGTCGATCCCACGCGCGTCTTCAACTTCCCCCAGGCCATCCCGCCCAGGGGCCGCCCGGTTCACTGGTGGTGACGGCCCGGCCGGGCGGGCCATCGCGATACGCGCGGCTGCCGCGATCGGGCTGACCGCCCTCGCGGCGCTGGCGGCCGGGTGCTCGTCCGCGGCGCCGCCGGCCGCGAGCCCGGCGGGGACGCCGACACTCGGCCAGCTCGCGGGCGACTTCGCGCACGGGCAGGGGTTCGGCCAGGTCAAGCCCTCCGAGATCTTCAACGGCGGTGACCCAGCCGGCCTGGTCACGCACATCGCGTGGTCGTCGTGGGGTGGCTCCCGGGCCACTGCGACCGGGACCGCCGAGTACGTCGGGCCGAACCAGTCGGTCGCCCAGGGCACCGAGGAGTCCGCGACAGTGGTCGCCTTCGACCTGGGCACCTGCGACGGCAAGTACATGTACCAGGCCGTCGAGTGGTACTTCCCGCAGCACAGCCAGGCCTTCAACCCGAACGTCTACGAGAACGTCTGTACCGGCAGCTACGCCGGCACCCCGTAACGGTAACGGAACGCGCCGAGGACATTCCGTTCTCGGCTATTGCCGCTCGGCGATGTCAACTCACCGAAAGGCCAGGACATGAAGACGCCGGGGCGGGTTGCGGGAATTCAGGGAATCGGCGGCGCGCTCAGCAGAAACCCCTGCGCGGAGGAAGGAACTTTCGCATGCATTCGCTCGAGCGGGACGCGGTGCAGCCTGCCCCGGTGCGGCAATCCGGCCCTGGCCATGTCGCGATGGCCGTGCCAGCGCAAGGGCTCCACGGCCTCGACCGCACCGCTCAGATCATCGACTATCACCGAAGGGTCCGTAGCCCGCCCGGGCTTGGAGTGGATGTAGACACGCGGGGTAGTCGCCGTCCTGTCGTGCCTCGGCCGTGATGCGGTGCGATCCGGTCGTCAACGGCAGTGTCTGGCTGATATGTTGGTCGGCCTGCTCGCAGCCGAATGCTTCGCTACGCCCCCGGCGACACCGTAAAACCGAATATGAAATCTACTAGTCCTCTGACGGTCTATGTGCTTAGACTAGGCGAAATTGCCGCGCCCCTCATCGCCGGTCGGCCAGTGTCGGAGCACTCGGTTAGCCAGCGCACATCGTCAGGAAACTAGTGTCGGCATGCGCTACAGCAAACGGAGCTAGTGATCGTGAATCTGGTCGGCGGGGACGCTGCGAGACGTTCGCGATCATCTCAGTCACTGTCAGTAAGCGCCGCCGCCGGTCAGGCACAAATCGAGTGGGTGCGAAGGTACTCGCCGGTACTAGACGGATTCACTCGCCAGCGGCTGAGTGACGGCACGCTGGCTGGCGTCAGGCTGGCCGTGGTAGTTCACCTCGAGGCCAAGACTGCGTTTCTCGCCACCGTTCTTGCCGATGCGGGCGCGAGCGTCGTGGTGGCCGGCAGCAACCCGCGTACGACCAGGGCGGAGGTGGTGCTGGCTCTCGCCGAGCGCGGCCTTACCGTGGTGGCGGCCGCCGACGGCGACCATGACAGCTGGCACTCCGAACTGCTGGCCGCTGCTGACACCGAGCCTGACTACATCATCGACGACGGCGCCGAGCTCACCTTGCGGATGGCGCGGCACCGGCCAGGCCTGTTCGCCCGACTCAAGGGCGTGTCGGAGGAGACCACGACAGGAACCGCCCGGCTGGAGGCGCTCGCCAGGGACGGGCGGCTGCCGTTCCCGGCGCTGACGGCGAACAACGCGCGCTGCAAGCATCTGTTCGACAACGTATACGGGACCGGCCAGACCAGCCTGCAGGCCCTGCTGCGGCTAACCAACAGGCAGATCGCCGACGCACACCTTGCCGTCATCGGATACGGATTCGTCGGCCGCGGCATCGCCAGGTATGCGCGAGCTATGGGCGCCAGGACCTATGTGGTCGAGGTCGACCCGGTGCGCGCGCTCGAAGCGCGCATGGACGGGCATGCCGTGGGGTCGCCACACGACATGCTGCCGGCCGCGACCATGGTCATCACCGCCACCGGCGGGGTCCGGGCGATCAGCGCGGCGGAGTTCCCGCTACTGCGCGATGACGTCGTGCTGGCTAACGCTGGGCATCACGATCTCGAGATCGACGTCCGGGCGCTGGCTGCTGCCGCCACATCGCTCGAGCGGGCGCGCGACGGCGTCACGACCTACCGGCTGGGTGCCAGGGAGATCCACGTGCTGGCGGGCGGGGCCTTGGTCAACATCGCCGGCGGCATGGGCCATCCGGTCGAGATCATGGACTTGTCCTTTGCCGTGCAGGGGCTCGGCATCCAGCACCTGGTGACCAGCACCCTCGCGCCGGGGGTTCACACCATTCCCAAGGAGCTAGACGACGCCATCGCGGCGGCCAAGCTCAGCAGCCTCGGGGTGAGTCTCGGCTCAGCCCGTTCGGATCAGCACGATGACTTCACATCGCTCGAGGGTGCCGGCGGCATCGCCTCGGATATCCCAGCCGAAGACCTCGCGGCTGAAGGGCGACGGCGCATTTCGTGGGCCCGGCGCAGCATGCCCGTCCTGGCCTCGATCAGCAAGCGCTTTGCGGCTGAGAAGATCCTGGACGGCCTTCACGTCGGGGTCGGCCTGGTGCTGGAGCCGAAGACAGCCAACCTCGCGCTGGCCCTGCAGGCGGCAGGGGCCAGGGTCAGCGTCTACTGTCCGGGCCGCTCGACCACTGGTTCGGTAGCACACGCCCTGCGCGATGCCGGGCTGCAGGTCTTTGCCGACGAGACTGCATCCCACGCTCGAGATGAGGAGCTGGCTCGCGCATTCCTGCGGACCCGGCCAGACATCCTGATAGATGACGGCGCAACGCTGATCCGGCTGGCGCATCGCGAGTTCCCCGACCTGGTATCGGCCATGCTCGGAGCCGCCGAGGAGACCACCAGCGGGGTCCGGCCGCTGCGCCTCATGCACGAAACAGGTGAGCTGCGCCTGCCCGTGATCGCGGTCAACGACGCACGAACGAAGTACCTCTTCGACAACGTCTACGGCACCGGCCAGTCGTGTGTCATGGCACTGGTCGACATCACCAACCTGCAGCTAGCCGGACGCGCAGCGGTCGTCGTCGGGTTCGGGCCAGTTGGCCAGGGTGTGGCAAGGCACGCTGCCGCGCTCGGCGCGAGGGTAGTCGTCTCCGAGATCGACCCGATCCGGGCCCTGCAGGCTGCGCACGAGGGCTATGCCGTGCAAAGCCTCGCAGACGCAGCGCCGGGCGCCGAGATCGTGTTCGCTGCTGCCGGCATCGCGGGCGCAGTCACGGCGGATCATCTTGGCGTCATGCAAGACGGCGTGATCCTGTGCACCGCAGGAGGCGGCTCGTTCGAGCTGCCGATGGCGTACCTGGACTCGCTGGGAACCGGGACCGAACTTCGGCCTGAGGTGACCGAGTACGCCCTGCCGACCGGCCGCCACGTCCTGGTGATCAGCGCGGGCGAATGCATCAACTGCGCAGCCGCCGAGGGGAACCCGATCGAAGTCATGGACCTGTCGCTTTCGCTGCAGGGACTGGCGGTCGAATATATTGCCACCGACGCCAGGAACTGGGGGCCTGGCGTCTATCCGGTCACATCTCGGATGGAGACGGCAGTTGCGCTGGCCCGGCTCCGGCACGAGGGATCCAGCCTCCAGCAGGTCACCGAGAAGCTGTCCGCTGCCATGCGTGGCTGGTAGCGCGAAAGGACACCCATGCATCGCACAATCTCCCGCAGGCGCGGCCCGGTGGCCACAATCGCCATCAGCTGCCTGGCACTCGTTCTTGCCGCATGCGGTAGCTCCAAGGGAGCCAGCACGTCTTCCCTGACCGGGGCCGTCCCCCATACCAAGATCACCCTGACCGTCTGGACCTTCATGCCAGGCGAATACAACAACGGCACGACGGCATACAACGACGTAGTCAAGGCCTTCGAAGCAAAGTATCCGCAGATCCACGTCAACATGGTGAACATCTCTTACCCCACGTACTTCCAGAAGATTCGGGAAGCAACAGTCGCCAGAACCGGGCCGGACGTGATCACGATGTATGGCGGCGCGCAGGCCTACAGCTATCGGAACGGGCTTTTCCCGCTGCAGAACGCCATGTATCCGTCAGTCAAGGCGCACCTGAAGTTCGTCAAGGACAATAAATCCAAGGACGGCAACCTGTATATCCTGCCGACCGGCACATACGGTTACGCGCTGATGGTGAACAAGAACTTGTTCGCCAAGGCGCATATCGACCCGGCTACTGCGCTGGCCACGTGGCCAAGCTTCCTGAGCACGTGCCGGCAGCTAATGGCCAAGGGCATCCAGCCAATCGCGTCGGGCTGGAAGGACGGGTACATGTTCGAAACGCTCATGTACATGATGTCCAGCCAGATGATGGACACCGCTACACTGGCCAACTGGATTGCGGGAAAGATCCCCGTAAACGCTCCCATGTTCGTGTCGGCAACCAACGACATACTCGCCATGAACAAGGCCGGCTGCTTCGGGAACGTCGCCGCATCACTCGGGCGCAACATGTACGACGACTCATTTAACCAGTACTTCGCCGGCAAGACGGCGATGATGGTCACCGGCGACATCAGCACCGCCGAGCAGTCCTTCCAGAGTGTTCCTAACTCCACGATCATGCGGCTGCCGCAAGTGCCGGGGTCCAAGTACACCAACCTGATCGACGCGGGCGCGGAGACCGGTTGGGGCATCACCAAGTGGACGAAGTACCCGCAGGCTGCGGGTGCGTTCGTGAACTTCCTCGCCGGCCCGGAGGCACAGCGGATCATCTTCAACAACGTTGGAGTGCCGCCGAACCTGAACAACGTGACAGTCCACGGCACGAACGCTCCCGAAGATGCCTACATCCCGCTGGTCGACAATCCGATTAATCACACCGGATTCGAGGCGTTCCCGCTAACTGTTCTTGCTGTCTATGAGCGCAACGCGGCTCCGCTCATCTCGGGCACTATGTCGGTGGCGACCTTTACCAGCCAGGCAGAGGCTGCCTTCAAGCAGTCGCAGTAGCCCTCGGCGGCACAGGCTAGCTCATGACAGCGAAGGTTGAGGCCAAGGCGACCGGGCCGGCGCGTATACGCCGGCCCGGTTTCTCGCTGAACAAAGACAGGCTGGTCGGCCCGAGCCTGGCACTGGTTATCCCGATCGTAGTCCTCGAAATTGCCATCTTCTTGCTGCCGGTGATCTACATCACGATCAAGTCCTTCTTTAACTGGCAGCCGGGCGCGGCCTCTCCGTTCGTTGGGTTTGGCAACTACTCCACGCTCTTCGGTCAGTCCGCCTTCTGGCAGGTCGTCCGCAATCAGATCTTCTACCTCCTGGGCGTCCCGCTGTGGGTGGTCGCGCCGATGCTCGTCGCCTACATGCTGCGGGAGCATGTGCGCTGGGCGGGCGTATTGAGGACGATCTACTTCATCCCCGCAGTGATGTCGCCGGCGATCGTCGGCCTGGTGTTCAGGTCGCTCCTAGCTGACAACGGCCCGCTGGATGCGTCACTCCAGAAGGTCGGGCTCGGCTTCCTGGCGAAGCCATGGCTGACCGACGCCGCGCTGGTCAAGCCGGTCATCATCATGCTCGTGCTCTGGGGCGGGTTCGGTACCGGCGTTCTGATCTTCTCAGCTGCGCTGAACGCGGTACCTCAGGACATCTTCGAGGCGAGCCGGCTGGATGGCGCAGGCTTCTGGACCGAGCTATGGCGCATCGGGATGCCGAGCATCTGGCCGACCGTCCTGCTCTGGACGATGTTCCAGGTGCTGTCGATCTTCCTGTTCATGTTCTCGTGGATCTACGTGCTGACCAGCGGCGGGCCCGGACTGGCAAGCACCACAATGGACTACTCGGTGTACGAGACGTTCTTCAACCTGGGGTTTTTCGGAGCCGCGGCAGCGGAGTCGGTCGTCCTCATGATCATGGTCATTCTCGTCGCGCTGGTCTTCGTTCTGATCCCATCACTGGTGCGTCACGCTTTCGCTCGACGCCGCGGAGGGCTAGCGGAGGTCAGGCGATGAGGACTGTTCAGGCCGGCCGCCGGGTGAAGACCGCGATTGCGGTTGTGATCACGATCCCCTTCATCGTGCCGTTCCTGATGCTGATCGCTACCGCCTTCCGCACGCCCCAGGACTACATCGATAATCCGGGCGGACTACCCAGGGCATTCACTCTCAGCAACCTGACCAGCGCCTGGAGCGGTGCCAACCTCGGCATGGCAGTGCTGTCGTCCCTGATCACCTGCGTGGCGGCCTGCGTGGTGTGTGGACTCGTGTCGCTCGCGGGGGGCTACTGGTTTCGGATTCACCAGAGCCGTGCAGCTGGATGGCTCCGGTGGATCCTGGTGTCGTGCTACGCGATCCCCACGGTGGCCTGGCTGATCCCCGTGTTCGTTGCCGTATCCCAGGTCGGGCTCGACAACAGCCGGGTCATCACCGGTGCTGTCGACGGCGTTTCCAGCCTGCCGTTCTCCTTCTATCTCGTGCACACCTACTTCCGGCAGGTGCTGACCACGGACCTGCTGGAGGCGGCGACCCTGGACGGTGCCACTGTCCTCGCTACTTTCCGCCGGATAGCGGTGCCGATCGCACGGCCAGTGCTGGCCTCGGTCACCGCCCTGGTGTTCGTGTGGACGTTTGGTGACCTCCTCATCGCCGCGACTCTGTTGCAGGAGCCGTCGGTGAATACGCTGGTATTGGCCACCGCAAGCCTCGCAAGTAAGGAGAACCTGAACCTGCAGGAGCAAGCCGCTGCTGGGATGGTTGCCTTGCTTCCAACCCTCGTCGTGTTCCTCGTCGCGCAGAAGGCGCTGGTCAGGGGTTTTGGTTCCGCCAGTGGCCGATAAGGTTTTCGCTGCCGACTGGGTCGTGCCGGTAGCGGCGCGGCCGATACGCGCCGGGGCGGTGGTCGTTTCCGGCAGCCGGGTCGCCTGGGTGGGGCGCCAGGGGGCGCTACCCCAGCAGTGGTCTGGCGCTACGGTCGACCAGCGGGCAGGCGTCATAACGCCTGGCCTCGTGAACGCCCACACGCACCTGCAATACACCGGCTTTGCTGATCTCGGCCGGGGTGCGTACGCCGGTTTCGAGCAGTGGTCGTTCGCGTTCGAAGGCGCCTATCGCGCGGTGACCGATCCCGGCTACTGGGCGATGTCCGCACTGGTCGGCGCCCGGCAGGCGGCGAGCACCGGCACCACGGTCTTCGCCGAGATCATCACCAACGACGAGGCCCGCGGCGCGCTTGCTTCCTGCGGTGTCACCGGGATCGAGTATCTCGAGGAGATCGGGCAGCTAGAGCGCACCTGGCGAGATGGCGGCCGGGCCGCATTCCTGGCGCGGCTCGAACGGCCCGGTCTTGTCCCGCACGGCGTCTCGCCGCACGCGCCGTACAGCCTCGACGGCGCTGTGATCAAGGATCTGATGGAGGTTGCCGCGCAGCGCCAGGTTCGAGTGCACCTGCACTGCGGAGAGTCGGCCCTCGAGCGCAATCTCTACCGGTGTGGCGACAGGTCCATGCTCGACATCTACGGCGAGCTACGGGACGAATTCGAGCTCGTCCGTCGCGGTGGAACGGGGCAGGACACCGCGGCCTACGCGGATTCTCTCGGCGTCCTCGTCCCGAGCGCCCACCTAGCTCATGCGATCTACCTGGACCGCACGGGCCGCGACCTGCTGCTGGAACGCGGCACCCAGGTTGCGCTGTGCCCGCGGTCCAATGCCGTCCTGGGCCTGGGCCCCGCTCCCGTAGCGGACTACCTCGCCGAGGGTCACGAGATCGCGGTAGGGACCGACTCGCTTGCGTCGTCGCCGTCGCTCGATCTCATGGCCGACGTCGCGATGCTCGCAAACCTCGCCCGGCAGCAGGGCTACTGCGGGGAGGACCTAGCTGCCCGGCTGCTCCGCGCCGCCACGGTCGGCGGTGCCAGGGCCATGGGTCTGGACGGCAACGGGTACGGCGTCCTGGCCGTTGACGGGCCGGCCGACCTAGCGGTGTTCGACGTCCAGGTTCTTGACGATCAGGTGGAGCGATCACTGGTCGCCCGGGCAGCAGGCCACTGCTCGCTCACTGTGGCCAGCGGCAGCGTCATCTATGATGCCCGCGACCGGACGAATGGTCGCGCGCTCGGCGATAGCCAGTCCTCGAGAGGACCAGGAGATTGCAGCCAGATCCCAAAACCGGGCTAACACGCAGCCCGGCCGGTCAGGGCTCCTCGCCGACGGTGCCGAACCTCGCGGGGCCGTCCGGCCGGAGCGTGAGCATCGTGACCCCGGTGCTGCTGGTGCGGCTGTCGGTGAGCCGCATCGCGGCCGCGATGGGCTCCCGGGGGAACAGCCGCTTGCCGGTGCCGAGGATTACCGGGAAGATCATCAGCCGCAGCTCGTCGACGAGGCCGCCGGTGATCAGTGCCGCCGCGAGCTGGCCGCTGCCGTGCACCTGAAGCTCGTTGCCCGGCCGCGCCACGAGCTTGCCGACCTCGTCGGCCACCTCGCCGGTGACCGGCGTCGAGTTGTGCCAGCCGAGCGACGTCAGCGTGCTGGTGACCACGTACTTCGGCAGGCTGTTCAGCGGCGCGGCGATCGGGTTGTCCGGGTCGGTCACCCGTGGCCAGTAGCCCGCGAAGATCTCGTAGGTCTTGCGGCCGAGCAGGAACGCGTCGGCGTTGGCGAAGCGGGCGACCATGAACGTGCCGAAGTCCTCGTCGCCGTACGGCGCTGTCCAGCCGCCATACGGATAGCCGGTGCCGTCCTCGTCCGGCGCGCCGGGGGACTGGTAGACGCCGTCGAGGCTCAGGAAGGTCGTCACGGTCAGTTTCATGGTGTCTCCTCTGGTGGCGTCAGTGACTCGCGGCGGCGCCGCAGGAACGCGCGCTCGGTGTTGTTGCCGGCGAGCGCGATCGCCGCGTCGTAGGCGACCGCGGCGTCGGCGTCCCGTTCAAGCCGGCGAAACAATGCGCCATCGTCGGCTCGGGCACCAGGAACGCGCGGGCGATCTCGGCGCCTGCGCGTGCCGGTCGTCGCGGGATGCCTCGCGGCGCAGCCGGGCGACGGCGGCGGCGTGCCGTCGTCCACCAGGCACACGCCGAGCAGATACTGCTTCATCGTTTTCTCCTCTCCGCGGCGGCCCTTAGCATCTTGCCGGACCCTTTACCCTCCACACGAGCGGGCCGCGCCGGAATCGACACGGCGGCGCAAGGAACAGCGCGGCGTGGCCGGACCGGCCGTGGCTGGCAAGATTGATCGGCGTGGACCAGCCATTCGACACCATGCAGCTGCCCGCCGCCCGCGACGTGGTCGCGCCCGACGGCTCCGACGTCCGGATCCTGCTGCGGCTGGCCGGCGGCTCGATGGCGCACTTCGAGCTGGCCGGCGGGCATACCTCCCGCGCCGTGGTGTACCGCAGGGTGGACGAGATCTGGTACGTGCTGCGCGGGAGTGGCGAGATGTGGCGCAGCCAGGAGGGGCGGGAGGAAACCGTTCCCCTCGGGCCGG
>JASHQP010000147.1 GCA_030039095.1 Streptosporangiaceae bacterium | reverse complement strand
GGCGGGCCGGGCGATCCCGGGCTGATCACGGTTCGCGGCCGGCAGCTGCTCTTCGAGGCCGACGTCGTCATCACCGACCGGCTCGCACCGAGGTCCCTGCTCGCCGAGCTCGCGCCCGAGGTCGAGATCGTGGATGCGGCCAAGGTGCCGCGCGGTGCTGCCGTGGCGCAGGAGCACATCAACTCGCTGCTCGTGTCCCATGCCCAGGCGGGCCGGTTCGTGGTCAGGCTGAAGGGCGGCGACCCGTTCGTCTTCGGCCGCGGCGGCGAGGAGGCCCTGGCCTGCCTCCGGGCCGGAATCGCGGTCACGGTCGTCCCCGGCGTCACGAGTGCCGTGGCCGTGCCCGCGGCGGCCGGAGTGCCGCTCACGCACCGCGGGATCGCCCAGGAGTTCCACGTGGTGTCGGCGCACCTCGCGCCCCATGACGAGCGCTCAGCCGTGGACTGGCGAGCCCTCGCCGCCTCCCCGGCCACCCTGGTGCTGCTGATGGCGACCGAGCACCTGCAAGCCGTGGCCGACACGCTCATCAGACACGGGCGTCATCCCCGGACTCCCGTTTCGGCCATCTCGGACGGTACCCTGCCCTCTCAGCGCACAATTAACGCAAGACTGGATACTGTTGCACGCGATTGCGCCAGGGCCGACCTGCGGCCCCCGGCCGTCGTGGTGGTGGGAGAGGTTGTGACCATCTCCGAGCAGATCTCTGAGCTTTGCGGCGGCCTGGCAGGGAGCCCGCCGTGGGGAACCTTTGTGCCCGGCGGCGGTCAGCAGGGCGGGGAGCAGGTGGTTCCCGCCGCGCGGGGTAGTGGACCGTGTGAGGAGGGAGGCTCCGGCGGCGGTCCACCCACGCCGGGAGCCGTGCGGCATGAGTGAGGGGCCGGGCGTGGCCGCCTCGTCGGTGCCGCCCGGTCGCATGCCGCGTTCACCGGCAAACCCCGTCGAAGCGGGCTCGGTGAAGGCCACGGCGGGCTCTGGAGGGTATGGCGAGGTCGAGCCCCATGTGCGGGTGGACGGCCGCAGGCTCGAGTCGGCGCTGCTCGCGCTCAGGCACCTGATCGTCGAGGTGCCACTGCACCTGGAGGCCCCCGGGGTCGACGAGGCCCGCGCCGAGCGCCGCAAGCTGCTCAGCCAGGTTGATGACTACCTGCTGCCGCGGCTGCGCCAGTCCGGGGCGCCGATCCTGGTGGCCCTGGTCGGATCCACCGGCGCCGGCAAGTCCACGCTCATGAACAGCCTGGTCGGCGCCAAGGTCAGCAACACCGGCACGCGCAGGCCCACGACGAACAGCCCGGTGCTCGCGTGCCATCCCAGCGACGCCCGGTGGTTCGCTGAGAACGTCTTTCTGCCCACGCTGCCGCGGGTGCGCCAGCAGGGCCTGGCCATGCCCGGCCGGGACGGGCTGCTCGTGCTGGCCGAGAACGAGGGCATGCCCCCCGGCATCGCCCTGCTGGACACGCCCGACATCGACTCCGTGGTGCAGGCGCACCGCGAGTTCGCGCACCAGTTCCTCGACGCGTCGGACCTGTGGCTGTTCATGACCAGCGCGAGCCGCTACGCCGACGCGGCCGTGTGGGAACTGCTGCAGCAGGCCAGGGAGCGGGATGCGTCGCTGGCCGTCGTGCTGTCCAGGGTCCCGCCCGCGTCCGCCCGGCAGCTCAGCTCGCACTTCGACGCGATGCTCCAGGCCAATGGGCTGGCTGGCGCGTGGCGTTTCATGATCGCGGAGACCGTCCTCGCCGACGGGATGCTGCCGCCGGAGATCTACGGCCCGGTCAGGGAGTGGCTCGACGAGACCGCGGTGCAGCAGGAGCGGCGGGTCGCCGTGCTGACCCAGACCATGTCGGGCGTGCTGGACACGTTCCGCACCAGGGTTCCCGCGCTGGCCGAGTCCGTGCATACGCAGGTCAGCCTGCAGGCCGAGCTGCGGGCTCAGGCCGTCGGCTCGTACGCGTCCGCGCTCGCCGAGTTCGACGAGGCCACCAGGAACGGGTCGCTGCTGCGCGGCGAGATCCTGGCCCGCTGGCAGGACTTCACCGGCACCGGGGACCTGCTGCGCATGCTGCAGGTGCGCCGCAGCGGCAGGCCCGCCAGCCGTCCGCGCAAGCGGCAGATGCCGGCCCGCGCCAAGGCGCTCGAGGCCGCGCTGCGCGGCGGCCTCGAGACGCTGGCCGTGTCGCTCGCGGACCGCGCCGCCGAGGATACGGTCACCAAGTGGCAGGGGCAGGATGCCGGGGCTGCCCTGGTCGCCGGCACCGGCACCGGTGATGGCCCGGGTCAGCCGGGCGCTGTCAGTTTCGAGGTGCTGGCCGAGCTCGACTTCATTCCCGCGAGCCCGGCCGGCACGGAACCCGAGCTGCCCGGACCGGGGAGCGCCGCTGCGCTGACGCGGTCGTCACCTGACCTGGCCACCAGGGCTGCACGAGCGGTCAGCGCATGGCAAGATCACGTAATGCAGTTGGTAAAGGCCGAGAACGTGACGAAGCGGTCGGTGGCACGCGTCGTCTCGTTCGATGAGGAGTCGCTCGCGCTCGTGCTGACGATCGGGATGCTCGGGTACGGGGCGGACGGCGTGGCGGCCGATGCAGACGCCAGCGCCGTCCCGCAGCGCCTGCTCACCTCGCTGTTCGGAGCGGGCCAGCTCCGCGACCTGGGAGCGAGGGCACGGATGGACCTGCACGACAGGATCAGCCTGCTCCTCGACGAGGAGCTGCAGCGTTTCGCCGCGATCGTCAGCACCGCCGGCGCGCCCAACGGCGATGCCGCCTTCGCCCTCCGCGAGGCCGAAGAGGCGCTCGAGGCGGCGCGGTGACGCCCGGCGGACCGCCGTGGCCGATCCTCGGTGAGGAGCAGCCCGGCCCGGAGGACGACCAGCTCCAGCCGGAGCCGGACGAGGCGGCCGCGGCCACGGCCCCGCTGCAGCG
>JASHQP010000146.1 GCA_030039095.1 Streptosporangiaceae bacterium | reverse complement strand
ACGCCGAGGCCGAGCGGGATCCCGGGGCCGGCCGCGCGTCCCGTGCCCGTGGCCGGTTCACCCGCAACTTCGTCGTGCAGGCCAGCGCGGCGGACTGGGCGCTGGTGCTGCTTGCCGCGCTGCGGCGCAGGCTCGCTGGGCTGGGGCAGGCCCCGGCGGGCGCGTGGGACCCGCAGGCGCCCCACCTTGTGTTCTTCCAGCACGACGAGGTCCTGGTGCACTGCCCGGAGGTCATGGCGCCTGCGGTGGTTGCTGCCATCGACGAGTCCGCCGCCGAGGCCGGCCGGGCCGTGTTCGGGGTCACGCAGGTGCGGTTTCCGATGACGACGGCCGTGGTCGGCTGCTACGCCGACGCAAAGTGAGTTGCGGGCCCGCGACCCGGCATGATCACCTGCCGTGGTGAGCCTCGACGCGGCGGCCGTTCTGTCCGACTACGACGCGCAGGTGCGGCGCGGTCTGCACTCGGACGGCTCCGGCGCGCTCGGCGAGCGAGCCGGGCCGGTCATCCGCTGGTCCGCGGTCCGCGGGGAGGGCTGGTGCGGCATCACCTGGTCCGACCTGGACGCCGGCACGGCGGACGCGGTCATCGCGGAGCAGGTCGCGTACTTCGCCGGCCGCGGCGAGCAGTTCGAGTGGAAGCTGTACAGCTACGACCGGCCGCCCGACCTGGGCGAGCGGCTGGCCGCTGCCGGGTTGGTCGCCGAGGACGCCGAGGCGCTCGTGGTGGCGGATGCCGGTGAGATCGCCGGGCACGGCGGTGCTGACGGCGTGCTGCCCGGCGGGCTCCGGCTGGTCACGGTCACCGACGAGGCCGGAATCGCGCCAATGGTCGACGTGCACGAGCGGGTGTTCGGCCCCGATCCGCACCTGCGCGGCAGGCTGCTCGAGCAGCTTCGGAACTCGCCCGAGTTCAATGTGCTGGTGCTGGCGATGGCGGGCGACACCCCGGTCTGCGCGGCGAGGGTCTCCTTCGACGGCACCGACTTTGCCGGGCTCTGGGGCGGCGGCACTCTTCCGGAGTGGCGCGGGCGCGGGATCTACCGGGCCATGGTCGGCTACCGGGCCCGGCTCGCGGCCGAGCGAGGGTACCGGTACCTGCAGGTGGACGCCTCGCCGATGAGCCGTCCGATCCTGGAGCGGCTCGGCTTCGTGTGCCTCGCCATGACGACCCCGTACGTCTGGTCGCCCGGCTGAGAACGCCGGCCGTGCGAGCCTACGCCGCGGTGGTCTGGTTGACCGGCGGCACCTGTGCGGTGCAGAACATGCACCGTGTGGCGTTGACCGGGATGCTCTGCAGGCACTCGGGGCAGTCCCGCTCGGTCGCCTCCTTGTTGCGGTTCCTGATCGCCATGAGCCTGTCCGACGGGCCGACAACGAGGTAGTAGATCACCGCGGCAATGATCACGAACGACAGCACCGCGTTGATGAAACTGCCGTACAGGAAGTGGCTCTTGTTGACGGTGAAGGACAGCGAGCCAAAGTTCGGCTTTCCTCCGATGGCCGCGATGAGCGGCGTGATGATGTCCGCGATCAGAGACTGGATCACGGCGTTGAACGCGACGCCGATGACCACGGCCACGGCAAGGTCGATGAGATTGCCACGGAACAAGAACTGCCTGAACCCCCGCACGGAGCCTCCCTCGTGTTTTCAGCACGCCGCATGACTGGCCGTTGACCTGGACGTTACCAACGGACTACCCCGTTCCGGAACTGTTCGGCTTTTCTGGCGAAAAACCTGATGTGATCCACGGAGCTGCCCAGGACGATGAGGTATGGCCTGGACGCTGACCGCAAGCCTGGACGAGTACCGCGCCGTCGCTGGCGGCTTCCTGCGATCACGCCCGGTGCACAACACGATCCAGCTCGTCGCGCTTGACGCGCTCGGGGTCCGCGGTCCCTCCGCCTTCGGTGACGTCGCGCCGCTGTTCGGCTGGTGGCGGGCCACTGCGGGCCCGGTCACCGCCGCCCTCCTGCACACCCCGCCCTTCCCGGTCCTGCTGACCCGGCTGCCTGCGCACGCGGCCGGGGACCTGGCCCGGGTGCTGGCCGGCCGCGGCAGGCAGCTTGCGGGCGTCAACGCGGAGCAGGGCGACGCCGAGGCGTTCGCTGCCGCCTGGTCCGGGCTGACCGGGGCGGGCTGGCGGGAGTTCCGCCGGTCGCGGCTGTTCCGGCTGGAGGAGCTCACGCCTCCTGATCCGTCCCCGCCCGGTGCCGCCCGGGTTGCCGCCGCCGCCGATCGCGGGCTGCTCGAGTCGTGGCTCGCCGCGTTCCGGCAGGAACTGGCCGACCTCGGCGGTCCCGGAACCGGCATGATCGAAGACCGGATCAGCCACGGCGGCCTGACGCTGTGGGAGGTCGGCGGCGCACCGGTCTCGCTGGCCGGATGCTTGCGCCCCGCCGAGGCAGTGGTCCGCCTCGGGCCGGTCTACACCCCGCCGGAGCACCGGGAGCGCGGCTACGGCGGGGCCGTCACCGCCGCGGTCAGCCGGGCGGCGCTCGCCGCGGGCGCTGCCCATGTGGTCCTGTTCACCGACCTCGCGAACCGGACGAGCAACGCCCTCTACCACCGCCTCGGATATCGGCCGGTCGAGGATCGCCTGGTGCTGAAGTTCGGACCCCAGGGCCCCGCTTAGAAAAGGCTTCCGCTGGAGCACGAGCAGGCACTGCTGGTGGCAACGGCAGTTCTCGTGCTCACCGTTCTTTCCTTCGTGTTCAAGCTCGCGGGTGCCTCGGACGCGTTCGCGTCGGTCAGCTGGGGCTGGAGCCTCGGTGCGTTCATCGGCCTGGCCGCCGCGGTCAGACGCCGGATGAACACCGGTGACCTGGCACGCATCGGGTCCCCGAACACACGGCGGCGCGTGTTGCGCCCGAGACCAGGACGGCCCACGCTTGATCTGTCATGAAGACCGCCGGCCGCGACCCCGCCATCGATGGTCTTCCCGCGATCCTGCTGCGCGCCAGCTGCGGCTGCGCCAAGTGCCGGGACGCGGCCAGTGGCCAGCGGCTGCGCAGCGTCACCGATCTTCCGGCCGACGTCTCGGTGGCCAGCACCGCCGTCGCGGGCAGCACCGTCGAGGTCGTCTTCGGCCCGGACGGCCACCGGGCGGTGTTCTCCCGGGAATGGCTGGCCGACCAGCGTCGCCCGCCGGATGATGACCGCACCGAGGATGCGAAGCGGCTGTGGGCCGCCACTGACCCCGCCGCAGCGGCCGGCCTGCGCGGCCGGGACTGGCCGCGCTACCTCGCCGGGCCCGCGATCCGCGGGCAGTGCCTGGCCGCTCTGATGCGAGACGGGTTCTTCCTGCTCCGCAACGTCCCATGCCAGCCCGAGGCCGTGCTGGCCGTGGCCGGGACCATGGGTTACGTCTCCGGGAAACCAGCTACGGCCGCCTGTTCGACGTCCGGGTCGAGGCCACGCCGGCCCGAGAAGGGGGCCATGAGATGAGCGTCGTGCCGGAGGCGCGCGTGGGTGCCGTGCCGGAGGCGCGCACATGGTGCCGTGCCGAGGCGCGCATATGAAGGCGGACGACGCGGTTCGGGTCCTGGCCGGCAAGTTCGCGAGCGACGGCGCGGCCGAGTACCTTGGCGAGCCGGTGACGCAGGCAGCGCACATGCTCCAGGCCGCGATGCTGGCCGAACGGGATCGCGCCGAGGCCGCCCTGGTCGCCGCAGCGCTGCTGCACGACGTCGGGCACTTTGCCGAGGCGATGACCGGCCACGAGCTGATGAGCGGCACGGACACCCTGCACGGCGAGGCCGGGGCGTCCTGGCTGGCGCAGTGGTTCGGCCCGGAGGTCACCGGTCCGGTCCGGCTGCACGTCGCGGCGAAGCGGTATCTGTGCGCGACCGAGCCCGGCTATCTGGCCGCGCTCTCGCCCGCGTCGGTCTACACGCTCGGCGTGCAGGGCGGCCCGATGCAGGGGGATGAGCTGGCCGGGTTCGAGGCGCACCCATACGCGGCGGCGGCAATCCGGGTGCGCCGCTGGGACGACCGGGCGAAGGATCCCGAGGTCACGGCGCCTCCGTTCAGCCACTTCGAGAACATCCTGCGGTCCCTCGCCAGGTGACGCCGCCCGCCCGTGGTAAGCAGGTGGGGTGGCGGACGCGGCGATTCCCCCCGGCGGGACGGAGGTCCTTGACCCACCCTGGAACCCGTGGCGGCCTGCGGACATCGCCCGGCGCCGCAGCGGTTGCACCCAGGCCACCCCGTGGATCGAGGCGCTGGACCGGGCGCTGGGTGGGCAGGCGTCATGAGCCTTGAGGTCACCGTTCGCGGCCTGGTGATCCCGCCGGAGGAGCTGTCCTGGCGGTTCTCCCGTTCGCCCGGCCCCGGCGGGCAGTCGGTGAACACCACGGAAAGCCGGGTCGAGCTATCGTTCGACCTGGACCGCTCCGAAGCGTTCCCGCCTGCGCTGAAGGAACGGGCTCTGCGGGCGCTCGCGGGTCGGCTGACCGGGGGCGTGATCACCGTGACCGCGTCGGAGCACCGGTCCCAGCTGCGCAACCGGGAGGCCGCGGCCGAGCGGATGTCCGCGCTGCTCAGCGACGCGACCGCGCCGCCGCCGAAGCCGCGCCGGCCGACGAAGCCGAGCCGTGCGGCGCGGGAGCGGCGGCTGGCCGACAAGCAGCGGCGGTCCGAGATCAAGCGCCTGCGCCGCCCGACCGGCGACTAACGCCCGCCCTGCCCGACCGGTGGCTGCCGCCCGCCCCGCCCGCCGCCTCATCCCGCCAGCATGATCGATGTACCAAACGACGGGCTGTAGGCCGTCGGACGGTACATTCATCGAGCCCGAGCCCGAGCCCGGGCCCGGGCCCGGCCCGGGGCCGAGCCCGGCCCGGGGCCGGGGCGTGCGGAGTTGCCCGGATTGATGATGACCGGCGTGAACGTGGCGGCCGGGTCGATGGACGCGAGCTCGACGTCACCGGTGGAAGAGGTCACCGACGTGTCGAAGCCAGACCGCCACCATCGATGTCACGATCACGCCGTCCAGCGCGTCGGGCACGCAGGTGAGCGGCACGCTCTACGTTGATGATTTGCTGGACAACATCCCGCCGTACGGCCAGATCGCGACCAACGAACTGGCTGGTCTGCGGACTGCGGGCTAGATCGGTTACTTGATGGTGTAGGCGTACGGCCGGGGACCGGCGAAGGTCCTCGCGGGCTGCGCCGTTGTCAGCCCGCCCTACCCGCACTACAGCCCGGCCCGCCCTTACCCGTGTGCGCCGTGCGCGGCCCGCCCGGCCCGCCCTTACCCGTGTGCGCCGTGCGCCGCGCGTCCGGCCAGCGCTGCCCAGGCCGCGCCGCAGGCGATTACCGCGGCGAGGACCACGCCGGTGACCGACAGCGCGTGCGCCGAGGCCACCCGCAGCGCGCCGTCCAGCGCATCGGCATGCGTCGGCAGCCGGCCCGCGAGGCTCAGGTAGAGCGTGCCGAACGTGGCCACGCCGGTCACGATCGCGAGCTGGATCGTGGTCACCAGCAGGCCGCTCGCGTCGGCCGCGTGCTCCAGCGGCACCCGCACCAGCGCCCTGGTCATCACCGGGCTGAACGCGGCCGCGCTGGCAGCCCCCAGCAGAGTCAGCGCCACCTGCAGCCCGGCGCCACCGCTGCCGCCGCCATGCAGCGCGGCCGCCAGCCCGAGCAACGCGAGGGCGTAGGCGGCGAAGCCGGCGATGCTCACCGCGTGATGGGTGCGGGCGGGCAGGCGCCGCCAGGACAGGCTCACCGCGGCGAACGCCACGCCGGTCGGGGCGAACGTCAGCGCCGCGCGCAGCGCGGATTCGCCCAGCGCCTCCTGCAGGTGCAGGGTCAGCGCGAACAGGAAGCCGCTGAACACGGCCATGACCAGGAATATCGCGGCGATCGAGCTCGCCAGGCCGGGCAGCCGGAGCACCTGGCCGCTGACGATCGGGTGTCCGCCCCGGCGGGACACCCAGCGCTCGACGACGGCGAAGGCGCCGGCGCCCACCGCGCTGGCGGCCAGGCACGCCCAGCCCCAGGTCGGCCAGTGCTCCTCCTGGCCGAGCACCAGCGGCAGCACGAACGCGAGGACCGTCGGGCCGAGCGTGGCGACCCCCGCCAGGTCGAGGCGGCCGTGTCCGCCATCCAGCCGCGGCAGCCACCGCATGCCGGCGGCCAGCAGCACGAGCCCGATCGGCACGTTCACCAGGAAGAGCGGGCGCCATGCCGCGCCCGCCACGTTGGCGCTGATCAGCAGCCCGCCCGCGATCTGGCCGAGCAGGGCACCGCAGGCGAGGATCGCCGAGTACAGCGTCATCGCGCGGGCCCGAGCCTCGCCGGCGAAGCCGCGCTGGATCAGGCTGAGCACCTGGGGGATCATCATCGCCGCGCCCGCGCCCTGCAGGAAGCGCAGCGCGACCAGCTCGCCGACGGTCCCGGCCAGTCCGCAGCCCAGCGACGCGAGCGTGAAGAGCGCCGCGCCGGACAGGAACATCCGCGCGTAGCCGAGGATCGCGCCGAGGCGCGCGCCGGTCACCAGGAGCACTGCATAGGCGATCGTGTAGCCGGCGACGACCAGCTGCAGGCTGGCACCCGAGGCGTGCAGTCGCTCATGGATCGTGGGCAGCCCGATGTTGACGATGAACACGTCGACAACGGCCATCAGCTGCCCGGTCAGGACGATCGTGAGCAGCGCTCCGGGCCGGGCCGGGCGTCCGGTTCCGGGTGCGGCGGAGCCCGCGTGACCGTGCCCGGCGACCGCACCGGCCGCGGGCTGGCTTGCTGTGCTGGTATTCGTCATATGGCCAGCGTGCCGTCAAGACGATGCGGGTACCGAGAGCCCACTTATCCTGGTACCAAGACCACCCGGAACGCGATTACCGGGGCTGGGCCAGCTCCTGAATCAGGCCGTAGCCGACCGCGTCCGCGACGCTGAGGTATCTGCCGCGCCTGGCGTCCGCGCGGATCTCGTCCACCTCGCGGCCGGTGACGTCGGCCAGCCGCTGGTACAGCGCGTCCAGCATCGTCCGTACCTGCTCCTCGTGCGAGCCCAGCGACGTGGCGCTGCCGTGGAAGTCGAGGCGCGGCTCGGACAGCAGGAACACGGCGTTCGGGTACGCGCGCCGCTCGGTCGCAGCGGCCAGCACTCCGAGCGCGGGGCCGGCAACCTGCCCGCCCGCGTAGGCCCGCACCGGGACGCGCAGGGTGTCAAGCACGCCCATGACGGTCAGCGCGGCTGCGAGCTCGGCGTTCAGGCCCTGCACCTCGAGCCGGATCGGCGCGTTGAGCTCGGCATCGAGGGTCAGCAGCTGGGCGCACAGGCTCGTTGCCGCCTCGTCGTCGAGGTCGCCGTGCGCGAGCACGATCCGCCGGTCGAACAGGCGCTCGTACACCTGCCCCGGCCACGCCGAGCGGTCCGGCCACATCTGGCCCGGCGCGACGGCCGGCCCGGGCGGTGCCGCTGGCCGTCGCGGGGTCCCGGGCTGGCGTGGGGCGCCCGGAGGCGGGATCTCGGGCTGGCCCGGGAAACCCGGCGGCGGGATCTCGGGCTGGCCCGGGAAACCCGGTGACGGGTCGCCGGATGGGGGCGGGAACGCGTCAGCTGCTGGCCTGGTCATCGCCGGGTCCTCCTTCCCGCGCCGCCGCAGTGCCTGAGCCGCGCAGCTCCCAGGTGATCTGGTGGCCGATGGCCGCGGCATAGCGCTCCAGGGTCGACGCGCGGGCGTCCGCCTCGCCCGACTCAAGCCGGGCCACCGCCGACTGCGAGGTGCCCATCCGCGCCGCCACCTCGGTCTGGGACAGCCGGGCGGCCTGGCGCTGCGCCGTCAGTTCCGTGACCAGCCGACGCCGCTGCGCCGCCATGCGCCGCAGCGCGATCTCCCGGAATCCGGGCAGCAGCGGCAGGGGCTCGCCCAGGTCGTCGTCGGCTTCTTCGCGCCCTGCGTCCGGCTGGCTGCGCGGATCACGGCCCGCCGGCTGGCTGCGCGGATCACGGCCCGCCGGCTGGCTGCGCGGATCACGGCCCGCCGGCTGGCTGCGCGGATCACGGCCCGCCGGC
>JASHQP010000145.1 GCA_030039095.1 Streptosporangiaceae bacterium | reverse complement strand
CGACGGCCAGTCCCCACCGGATGATGGCGTCAAGGAACAGCACGTCGGCGAACGCCGTCGTCAGCACGACCTCCCCGACACCAGGGGCGGGGTCCTTTGTCACGGCTGGGATCAGCACACCGGGATCTCCGAACTCTCTGACCTGGATCACTCTCACGGTGCTACCCCCTTGGTATCGCAGCCCGGACCAGCGAACTCGCACTCATCAACACCTGCAACCTCCTCGAGGGTGATCACCCACCAGGCAGCCGGGGTTACCAGCCTGGCCAGTCCGGCCGACTCCTAGCCTTGAAGTGATCTGGGGTTTGATCACCACCCGCACCGCCGCGGCCCCGTTTCCGCAGCTCAGATCGTTGAATAAGACATGGTCTTCTCTAACAGTGCCGCGGGATGGGGTCCGTGTCGTCATCGCGAGCGTGCTCCGTACTCGAACGTGGCGTCATAGATCAGTCGTGGCCGGCTGGCCCGCTTGTGGCCGGTCAGCGTGAGCGGCCGGCCATGCGGCGGGCTGCGGGGTCACAGCAGCCGGTAGGAGCCGATGACTGCCATGTTTTCGACAGTCGCGGGGCCGTCTGCCCACTGCTCGAGGCCTTCCAGTAGTTCGGTGTAGGCGGGGAAGGTGCGCAGCGGGTGTTCCTGGCCGGGCTCGAGTTCCAGGAATGCGAGGACTGTGACGCCGTCGGCGAGCTTGCCTGCAGCGTAACGCGCGTCCGGCTTCTGCTTCTCTAGCGCCTGGAAGAGCTTCTCCAGGGCGGCCTGCGCGGCGGCTGCGTGTTCTGCCTTGATCGTAGAGCGCACCATCATGACGTTCACTGGCTGCTTCCTTTCCATCTCTGGTGACTTCTGTCTGTGCCTCGCTCGGCACTTCGGCCGTGCTGTTCTGTGTGGATGCCGTGGTCAGCCTGCGCATCATTGCCCGTCCGACCGCCGGGCCTTGCGGGGGGTTTGTCCTGGTCAGTCGTCTAGCCCGTGGGGCGGGCCGAGCACGGTGTTGCCGACCTGCCCGGCTGTCGCGCCGACGGGGACGGCAGGCTGCCAGTCGTCGGGCAGCGGCTTGCTCAGGTCCCAGCCGGTCGAGCGGAAGATGTTCTCCTGATACCCGGCCGGGGTGCACAGGATCAGCGCCCTGGATGCCATGTCGTACCGGACGGCGTGCGGGATGTTGCGAGGCAAGAACGCAAGCCCGCCTGCGTGCAGCTTGTGCCGCTCATCGCCTACCCAGACGGTCATCACGCCTTCGAGCAGCAGGAAGATCTCGTCGTCGTGGTGGTGAACGTGGACTGGTGAGGCGTCGCCGGTGCGGGGGTGGGTGTCGATGACGGTGAGCTGGCCGCCGGTGATCGCGGCGTCGAGCAGGATCGACAGCTCGCCGGCGTGAGCTGGTGCGCCGGCGGGGGCGTAGACCAGGCGCTGGTGCTCGCCGACCTGGCGGATGCATGGCTGCAGCTTGGCGCTGGGCACTGACATGGATACCTCCTATGCGGTGTCGTGATGCCGGTGAGAGCTACGAGTGACGGCCCGGGAGCCGAGAGCAAGCCGACTACCAGGGCCCGGCGGCGACTGTCACCTCGATGTCCAGGTGGCGGACGGCCATCCTGTCCACGGCCGCGTTCTGCTAGTGGCGATACTGGTTCCGGGAGAGCCGATGATCTGCCCGCTGGCCACGGTCATGGTCCCGGACACCGCTCCCAGGCCGAACGGATGCCGGGTGCGGAAGGTGACCGAGGAGCGGGCGGGCTCAGCTCGGTCCCGGTCTGCCGCCGGAACGCTGACCCGCTGAGCTTGGGTGCTGGTGCTTGTCATGACGTTCTCCTTGCCGAACGCGCCGGATTGGGCTGGCGTGCGAGTGCTGGCCCGGGTCATGCCGCCTCATGGCGGCTGGTCGCGGCCTGGATCAGGTCGCCGATCACCGTGCGGAGCTGGCTGCCCAGGCAGGGGTCGGCGAGCTGGCCGCCGGGGGTGAACTGGACGTGGGCGCGCGGCACGGAAAGGCCCGCGGGGATGACGCTGGCTCCCGCGGCCCGAAGAACCTTACGCAGGTCAGCGGCTGCGCTTGCCGCGCCGTCGCGGCGTGGGCTGGCGCTGATCACGGCGGCAGGCTTGCCTTGCAATACAGCGCTGCCGTGCGGGCGGGACGTCCAGTCCACGGCGTTCTTGAGCTGACCGGGGATGGACGCGTTGTACTCCGGGGTGGTCATCAGCAGGCCGTCGGCCGCGGCGATGAGACCGCACAGCTCGGCGACCGCCAGCGGCGCAGGATCGCCCTCCCAGTCCTGGTTGAATGGCGGGACCCGGTCCAGCAACTCGAAGACTGCAAGCCGCGCGCCCGGCGGCACGGCCTGTTCGGCCGCCCGCAGCAGCATCCGGTTAACCGAGTCGCGGCGGAGACTGCCCGCGATCCCGGCGATCGTGATGGTCATCTCGTCCTCCTGGGCCGGTGCCATGGGCTTCCCGGCTGCCAGTTCCGAGGATCGCTGCAAGCCGGGCCGGCCCGCGTCGGCTCGCAGCCTTATTTCCGGGCTCGCCCGCCCGCCGCGCCTAGGAAAAGTCCTAGCCGCGGCCTGCCTCGCTGCCTGCGAGGCCGGCCCGGTGGGCGATGGCCGCCGCTTCCACCCTGGTGTGCACGCCGAGCTTGCCCAGGATGTTGGAGACGTGCACGCTGGCGGTCTTTGCCGAGATGAACAGCTCGGCCGCGATGTCCCGGTTGTTGCGCCCGGCAGCCACCAGGCGCAGTACCTCGAGTTCACGCCTGGTCAGGCGGGGCAGGTCACGGGTCTTGTCGCCGGTTTCGTCGTGGGCGCCGCCCTCGGCGATGCCGATCCGGGCCCGCCGGGCGAGCGAGGAGATCTGCTCGCGCAACGGCCGGGCGCCCAGCGCGTCAGCGAGATCGGCGGCCTGGCGCAGACGCCCGGCGGCTGCTTCCCGGTCGCCGCCGCCGGCCAGGCCGGTTTCGGCCGCGTGCAGCAAGGCCCGCGCCCGTTGGTACGGCTCGCTCAGCTGCTCCCAGGCCGACGCGGCATCGTCCCAGGCGCGGTCGGCCGGCTGGCCCGCCGCCTGAGTGACGGCCGCCTGATACATCGCCCGGTAGGCGCGCCCCACCGCCGAGACTGGTGGCACAGCTGCGGCATGCCCGGCGGCCAGCCGCAGTACCGTGTGGGCCACCGCGGCGAGGTCGTGCGGGGAGCCGGGTGCCATCGCCGCGCATGCAACTTCTGCGGTAGCGGCCAGCAGCGGCCACAGAAACCGCTTGAGGTCGGCGGTGCGGCTGCCCTCGGCGGTCAGCGTGGACTGCGCCGCAGCCAGAGCTGCGCCGGTGTCACCCTGGGCGGCCAGCAGCGTGACCTCCTGTTCGGCTAGCATCAGCGCCTCGAAGGTGCCGAACGACTCGCCTCTGGCCGGGGCTTTCGCACGAGCCTCGCGAAGCGTGTCGGCGGCAGTGCCGACGTCGCCGCGCGCCAGCGCGATCGACCCGGCCAGGCGGAGCAGGAGAACGCGATGGCCGGCTGGCGGGAGCAGGCTGAGCGCGTCGCCGGTCACCTCCATGGCCTCGTCCCACCGGCCCAGCGCAGTGAGCGCCTGAGCCAGGTTCACCGCGTGCACCGCGCCGCCGCTGCGGGCCAGCCCGGCCTCGGCCGCCGCGGCGATACCGCGCCGCGCCGCCTCCGCCGACCGCTCATGCTCGCCATGAGCCTCCAGCACCGATGCCTCCCATTGCAGGGCGCGCAGCAGCAGCGCCTGCCTGCCTGCCTGGCCGGCGATGGCCCGGGCCTCGGCCAGCCGCGGTAGCTGGACAGCCAGCTCCCCGCGCCGCGCGGCCAGCGCGGCGACCGTGACCAGCGCGCTCGCCTCCGTAATCAGGTCACGGGCTCGGCGGGCCGCCGCCAGCGCCAGCTCTGCCTGCTCCCATGCCTCCTCGGGGAACTGAGCACTCATCAGCTGCTCCGCCAGCGCGGCCAGTACCCGCGGCCGTGCCGGGTCGCCGTCGGCGACCCGGTCCGCAGCCTCGCGCAGCCGCGCCAGGTCCGGGTGGCGCAGCTGCAGGTTCATCGCGGAGCGCCGCTCGGCAATGAAGAATGCGCGCACCGGATCGGCCTGGATACCGGGCTCGGCCAGCGCGTCACCGGCCAGCCGCACGCCGTGTTCTGGCTCCCCGGCGGCCTGCGCCGCAGCCGCCGCATGCTCCAGCACCTCGAGCCGGCTCGCTCCGGCCAGCCGGGCGGCATCCGGGACCGCGTCCCACAACTCCACCACCCGGTTCAGCATGACCAGCTGCTCCGCATACGCCAGCGCGGCGGCCGCCTCGGCGGCGGCCTGCCACGCAGCGGGCAGCGAACGCGCCGGCTCCCCCGCCGCATGCCAGTGATAGGCGATCTGGGCTGCTGCCCGCCCGCCCGGCGCGAGCGCCGGGCGGGCCTCGAGGACCCGCGCGAGCCTGGCGTGCCAGCGTCTGCGCTCTCCTGGCAGCAGGCCAGCCTGTACCGCCTCCCGGATCAGCGCATGCCGGAACGCGTACCCGTCATCGCCGGCGAGCAGCACACCCGCCGCGACCGCGGGGCGAAGCCCCTCCGACAGGGCCTCCTCGCTGACCGCTGTGGCGGCTTCCAGCAGCGGGTGGCCGAACTCCGCGCCGGCCACCGCCGCCAGGCCGAGCAGCCGCTGCGTGTCCTCCGGCAGCCGCCGGACACCATCCAGCACCAGGTCGCGGAGCGACTCCGGAAGCCGGCCGCCGGAACCCAGCAGCACCTCGACGAACATCGGATTCCCGTCGGCGCGCGATGTCACCTGTTCGGCCAGCCCCGCCGGGCCCGGCCCGCCGAGGATGGCACGGATCTGCATGATCACCTCGCGCCGCGACAGCCGCGGCAGCTCCACCCGCACCACCTGCGGCAGCCTCTCCAGCTCGGCCAGGAGCGGCCGCAGCGGGTGGCCGGCCGCCAGGTCATCGGTGCGGTAGCTGACCAGGATCAGCGCCGCGGTAGCCTGCTGGAGGTTGCGCGCCAGAAACGCCAGCAGCTCCAGGCTGGACCGATCCGCCCAATGCGCGTCTTCGACGACCAGCACCACCGGCTGCTGGTCGGCGAGATTCTCGACCAGGCCAAGCAGCTCCTCGAACAGCCGGGCACGCACAGCGTCCGCGTCGCCGGCCGGATCCGGCGACTGGGGCGCGCCCAGCGCGGGAAGCAGGCGGCCCAGCTCGGCAGGCGCCCCGCCCGGCACCAAGGCCGCCACCCCGTCAGCGCCAAGCTGCCGGACCAGCCCGCGCAGCGCCGCCGTGTACGGCGCGAACGGCAGCCCCGCACCGCCCAGGTCCACGCACCCGCCCCTGAGCAGCACAGACTGGCCAGCAACGGCACCGGTGAACTCGGTGATCAGACGGGTCTTCCCGGCACCAGCCTCACCGCCGAGCAGAACCACGGCTGGCGAGCCCGCACGCACCCGCTCAAAAGTCTCCCGCAACGCGGCCAGCTGCTCCCCGCGCCCGACCATCACAGGGCTAATGAGGCATGTAACCATAGGCATACGCTGCCACCCGGCGACGCGGCGGCGCGAACCTCCCCCAGCGCGGACCGCAGGCCCGGCTGATCAGCACACCAACGGGCCGACAACAGTTATCGCAGTCGCAGGCACAACCGGCGGCTACCGGCTGTCACCTCGCGGCGAGTCCTATCTCAGCCACCTCCGGACGCGGTGAGCGGTCCGGGTCCGGCGCCTCGTCCGGTGACGGGGATGCGGTCACGGTGTGTCCGGAGTCCCCGGCCCGGGCGGTGTCGAGCCGGATGTGCACGGTGAGCAGGTCGGCTCCGAACACCCGCACGTAGATCGCGTTCAGCGCGCGCAGCGGATGCCAGGCGATGATCTTCCGCTGGCGCGCGAGCGGATCGTCGTCGGGGCAGATGGTGGCGATGCCGGGCACCCAGCGGTAGCGCAGCCCGATGCGCAGCCGCACCCGGACGTGCGGGTCGCGGGAGATGTTGTTGACGTAGCCGGCCCGGGTGCCATGCTCGGCGATGATCCAGAACGAGTCGCCCTTGCGGCCGTTGCCGACCGGGACCCTGCGGGTCTTGCCGGTGACCTGCCCCCGGGTTTCCAGGATCGCGAGCCCGAGCGGGTTGAGGCCGATCGAGAGCAGCAGCCGCATCAGCGGGTTGAGGACGTATCGCTGCCACGTCCGGGCGACCAGCACCTTGGCTCGGCGGCTGCAGATCGTGAGCAGCAGCAGGCCCAGGAAGAGGCCGGTCTGGATCTGGGCGGACAGGATGCTGGCCCCGGGCTGAAGGGCGTACAGCCCCCAGGTCAGCCCGATAACGGCGAGCGTTCCGGCGGTCAGCCCGCGCGGCACGCCGAAGCGGGACCCGGGACGGGACCCGGGGCGGGTCGTGGTGGTGTTGCGGGTCGGCGCGGTGCGGTCGGAAGGCATGGCTGACTCCCTCTCGGGGTGTGGATGGCTGGCGCGCCAGCCGTGAATCTTTCTAGCATGATCATACTAATATAATCATGCTAGTACCGCAATGCTAAATTAAGGGAATGCCGAAGGAGGTAGATCACACCGCTCGCCGGCGCGAGCTGGCGGACGCGGCCTGCCGGGTCATCGCGCGCAACGGGCTCGGGGCGACCACGCTGGCCGATGTCGCCGAGGAATCCGGCTGGTCGATCGGCTCGATCCGGCACTATTTCCCGAACAAGGACGAGCTGATCGCTGCGGCGCTCTGGCGGGTAGGCGAGCGCGTGGATGACCGGATCCGCCGCCGCACCGCGGGCGGCATGACGCTGAAGGACCTGAGGGCCGCCGCCATCGAGCTGCTGCCGCTGGACGCCGACGGGCGCCAGGACTCGGTGGTCTACCTGGCTTTCCTGGCTCAGGTGGCAGTGGTGCCGGGGCTGGCCGACGCGGCCGAGGGCGCCGCGCAGCGGCTGCAGGAGCCGCTCGCCCAGCGGATCGCCTACGCGATACAGGCGGGCGAGCTGCCGGCCGGCTTGGACGCTGAGCAGGGGGCGGCGCGGCTTCGGGTGCTACTGGACGGGCTGCGCGTTCAGCTCGTCACCACACCCCGGCATGCGCCGGCCGCGTGGGCGCTGGCGGTCCTGGATGACTTCTTCGCCGTGCTCGCTGCCCCGCGCTGACCCGCGCCCTGCGGCCGGCCGCGGCCCGCGGGACAGCGGAAGCGTACCCGGCGTCGTAGGCCAGGTTCCAGATCGCGCTCGCGGTGCCGAACCCCGACTCCGGCGCCCGGTCGATCATCGGCGCGTACGTCGCGTTCTGCAGGGCGCCGAAGCCGAGGCCGAACACGGCCATGCCGGCGAGCACGGCGACGGGCGACCCGAGCCAGAAGAGGGCTGCCATGCCGGCTGCGGCGATCGCCAGGGCCGGAGGCAGCAGCCGGGCGTGGCCGAGCCGCCCGCCGAGCCGCCCGGCCCACCAGCGGCCCGCCATGCCGGCCCGGATATCGGCGAGGTTCTGCGGGCCGCCGGCGTGAGAGGCCAGCGTAAGGTGCACGTGCCCGTCGACGACTTCGGCATCGACGTCGCGGCGCTCGATGCCAGCGGGGCACGGGTCGTCGTGGTCACGCCGGCTTCCACGCGGTGGCACACCTGCCGGACGGCGCAGACGAGGCCCGCATCGTCGCAGCCGCCGGCTGGAGCATCATTTGACCGCATCAAATACCAAATATACTGTGTACTTTAACGGGCGAGCAGGTTCAGACGAGCAGGTGCGGAGTCGTGCCGACCGGCGGCTCGGCCGTGCAGAAGGGAGGGCCGCGTGCGCGTAGGCCTCGTGCAGCTGAACTCGGGGGCTGACCGGACCGACAACCTCGGCAGAATCGCCGGGCTGGTCAAGGCCGGCGCCGCGCGGGGCGCCGAGTTCCTGCTGCTGCCAGAGGCCTGCACCTACCGCGGCCCGTTCCGCCGCGACGCGGTCGAGGATGCCGACGGGCCATCGGTCACCTCGCTGCGCGAGCTGGCCGCCGGCACCGGGGTGGCCATTCTGGTGGGCGGGATCTGGCTCGAGTCGGGAGACCCCGACCGGCCGTTCAACGCCAGCTTGCTGATTGACGAAACCGGGCACCTGGCGGCGCGCTACGAGAAGATTCACCTCTTCCGGCTGGACGAGCCGCCGGTGGCCGAGGACGAGGCCAGGGTGACGACGCCGGGCAGCGAGCTTGTGCTGGCGACCTGGAGAGACTGGCGGTTCGGCCTGTCGGTCTGCTACGACCTGCGGTTCCCCGAGATGTACTGCGCGCTGGCCAGGGCGGGCGCCGACGTCCTGTGCGTTCCGGCGAACTTCTCCGCGCACACCGGGCCGTTCCACTGGCAGCCGCTGGCGCAGGCACGCGCGATCGAGAACCTGTGCTACGTGCTCGCGCCCGCCCAGTGCGGCACCGGCGCCGACGGATTCGCGGCGCACGGTCACAGCCTGGCGGTGAGCCCGTGGGGCACGGTGCTGGCCGGCGCCGACCCGGCGCAGGACGAGGGGCTGGTGCTGGCCGAGCTGTCCGGCGACGTGCTGGCGAGCCGCCGGGCGGCCCTGGGCAGCCCGCGGGAGAGCAAGCCGGAGGTTTACCGCAGGCCCGTAGTGACGAGTGCGGCACGTGTCAGCTGACGTTCCCGTTCGGGTGCCGCGATCCGCGCACCACTACCGCTTCAGCGCCGCCGCCGTGCCGCCGGTGCGGGCCGCGTCCGGAGCCAGGCTGGTGTTCGAGACGCTCGACTGCTTCTCCAATCAGCTGACCTCCGATCGGCAGAGCTATGCCAGTGAGGCCGAGCTTATGGAGCTGATCGGCGCCTACAACCCGGTAACCGGCCCGGTGTACGTGGAAGGCGCCGAGCCGGGGGACGTGCTGGCGGTCAGCATCCTGCGCATCGAGACCGGCACGGCCGGGCCGTTCGCCGTGACCAACAGCTTCGGCGCCGGGTCCAAGGTCGTGAACCACGACTGCCGCGGCATGCCCGCTGGTGGCAGCACGAGGATCTGCGCGCTCCGCGACGGCATGGTCGAGTTTCCGGTTGGCGGGCGGACGCTGCGGCTGCCGGCCCAGCCGATGGTGGGCACGATCGGCACCGCCCCGGCCGGCCAGGACGTGCCCTCGGTGCTGTACGCCCGGAGCATCGGCGGCAACATGGACTGCCCGCTGATCCGGGAGGGCGCGGTCGTGTACCTCCCGGTCGGCGTGCCGGGCGGCCTGCTGTTCATCGGCGACGTGCACGCGCGGATGGGCGACGCGGAGATCACCAGCACGGCGCTCGAGACCAGCGCCGACGTGTCCGTGGAGGTGCGGCTGATGCGCGGGTCGCAGCACCCGCTGACCACGCCGCACGTGGACTCTGTGCAATCGATCGGCGTGGTAGGGTGCTCCGAGGGCGCAGACCTGGAGACGAACCTGGAGACGGCCATGGTTGAGCTCCAGAACCGGCTCTGCGGCGAATACGGGTTCACTCCCGTCGATGCGTACGAGCTGCTGGGGGCCGTGGCCAGCGTCACCATCAACCAGTGCGTCCCGCAGTGGTGGAAGAGCGTGTACACGGGGATAGACCGCCGCTTCCTTCCGCCGCAGCCAGAGTTCCACGGCACGGGTGCGCAGGCGGCGGAGGGCGAGCATGCCCCTGCCTGAGAAGCCCCAGCCGGCGCAGTTCGTCAACGCGCAGGGACTCGCGTACGCCACCGTGCGGGACTGGATCCTGCATGGGCCGCTGCGCCCGGGGGAGCCGCTCCGCGACACCGACATCGCCGAGCGCCTCGGCATCAGCAGGACGCCGGTCCGCGAGGCCCTGATCCGGCTGGCCCAGGACGGCCTGGTCGAGAGCGCGCGGGGCCGTGGCACGCGGGTAACCGACCTGAAGATCGAGCAGGCGCCGCACCTGTTCGAGGTTGGCGCGGTGCTGGACGCCTACGCGGCAGAGGTGGCGGCACCCCGTCTGACGCGGGACGACCTGCGGCAGCTTCGCGTGGTGCTGAAGACGATGGGGGACACCCGCGAGTCCAGGGCGCTGGCCGAGATCGACCGGGACTTCCACCTGATCTACTACCTGCGAACAGGTAACGAGGTGCTGATCGAGATGCTCGAGCAGGTCACCAACGACCTCATGCGCATCGAACGGCACGCGTGGGGGCACGACGACATCTGGGCCACCGCCTGCGACGAGCACCGGCAGCTGATGGCCGCGTTCGAGCGCGGCGATGGCAAGGCGGCAGCCGTGGCCGCGATGGAGAACTGGCGGCGCTCCTGGGACCGGATCGACAAGCTGCTGAGCAGTTACACGTCAGCTTCGGCCTGACCACTCGTTTCGAGGACACGGGCCAGGAACCGCTTGGCCGGCCCGGCGACGTCGGTCAGGCTGTGGCGGCCGCCGGTGACCACCTCGTACTGCGTCCGGACCCCGGCCGACGCCAGGCTGTCCCGGAGCGCCTCGAGCCGCCGCACGCGGCCGACCCCCCGGTCATTGACGCCCTGGATCCACGCGGGGTGGTCCCGGGAGACGGCGATGGCGCTGGTGTCCGTGTCCATGCTGCCGACCACGAGCTGCACGGGGACACGGGCGATCTGCGACAGGTCCGGCTGCGTGCCGAAGAGATGATCCATGCCGCGAAGGCCGGCCGGCCAGTCGCGCCGTGAGTCCAGGAGCGTGACCGCGCCCGGGGCGGCAACGCTGACGCCCAGCAGCCGGGCGGGATGCAGAAGCGCGAACCGGTGCGCGAAGTGGGCGCCACCGGAGAACCCGAACAGCAGGAAGCGGCCGGTGTCCGCCCCGTAGACGGCGTCCACCTCGCCGAGCATCGCGAGCAGGATGTTGTCGTAGCGCAGGGGCGCGTGGGGAGGGTCGGGGTCGGGATGACCGCCCAGGTACTTGTAGCCGTCGAATTCCCCGGGCGCCTCGATCCCGGCCGGGAAGAGCGGCGCCACCGCGATGCACCCGTGTTCCTCGCAGAACGCCGCGAACTCGTCGCGCAGCTGCTGGGGCCGCCGGTCGCTGCCGTGCACCAGCGCGAGCACCGGGAGGCTCCGCTCGCCCCCGGCGGCATGGGCGCGCGGAACGTACAGGCAGTAGGAGAAGCGCTTGTCGCACTGCAGGGCGATGGTCGTCGTCGCGCCGAGACGCTGCGGAAAGATCGGCATCAGGCTGGCTGCCGGACGGAGAGCTGCGGCAGCTCCTGCCACCGGTGGCACGCTACGAGCGATCCGCCGGGCGTCGCCTCGAGCTCCGGCCGTAGCTCGGAGCAGATGCCGGCCGCGTACGGGCAGCGGGCCACGAAGGGGCATCCCCGGGTGCCGGTCGCGGTGAGGCTGCGCTCGACCCTGGTCCCGCGCCGGGCCGCCCGTCGCGTGCGCTGGATGGCGGGGTCGGGTACCGGCTCGGCCGACAGCAGGACCTGCGTATACGGATGCTCCGGGCGGGCGTAGACGGCGTCCGCCTCGCCGTACTCCATGACCTGCCCGCCATACAGGACGACGATGAAGCTCGAGACGTGGTGGACGACGGACAGGTTGTGCGAAATGAACAGGTAGCTGATCCCCATATCGGCCTGCAGCCGCTGCAGGAGGTTGAGCACCTGTGCCTGCACCGAGAGGTCCAGCGAGCTCGTCGGCTCGTCGCAGATGACCAGGCGCGGCGAGGTCAGGACCGCCCGTGCGATCGCGATTCGCTGCCGCTGCCCGCCGGAGAACTCCACCGGGTACCGCTGCCCCGCGTCGGCGTCGAGCCCGACGCGCTCCAGCATCGAGCGCACCTCGGCCCGAGCCTGGCTCCGGGATACGTCGCCGCCGGCCCGCAGCGTCTCGGCCAGCGTGGCACCGACGGACAGCGTCGGGTTGAGCGAGCTGTACGGGTCCTGGAAGACCACCTGCAGATCGCGGCTCAGGCGGCGCCGGCCACGGTCGGTCATGCGCGTGATCTCCTGGCCGTCGAAGGCGATCGTTCCCGACGTGACACGGGTGAGGCCAAGGACCGCCCGGCCGAGGGTCGTCTTTCCCGAGCCCGACTCTCCGACGAGCCCGACCGTCGAGCCGGCCGGGATATCCAGGCTCACCTGCGCGAGCGCACGCACGGGCGGCCGCCGCCGGTGGGTCTGATACTCGACAGTCAGATCACGGACCGCGAGCAGCGGCGACGGCGACGCGTTCGGCAGCCGCGGGCCGGCCGCGACGCTCGCTTCAGTCACGGTGCTCACCCGCCGGGGCATTGGTGGCGACCGCAGCGGGAGCGGCGCCGGCCGCGACGGCCTCGACGCGGATGCAGCGGCTCTGCCTGCCATCGCCGACCGTCGCCAGCGGTACCGGCGCGGCGCGGCAGGCGTCGGTCACGTACGTGCAGCGCGGCGAGAAGTGGCAGCCGGCCGGCCAGCGCCCGGGGGACGGGACGGTCCCGGCGATCGAGCGCAGGGCCTCGCCCCGCTGGCTGCGCCCGTAGGGGTTCGTCGCCATCAGTGCCTGCGTGTAGGGGTGCAGCGGCCTGCGGAAGATGGCGCCGACATCGCCCTCCTCGATCACCTGGCCCGCGTACATCACCACGGCACGGTCGCAGATGTCGGCGACGACGCCCCAGTCGTGCGTCACCAGCAGGACGGCCATGCCGCCCTCTTCCCGCAGCAGGTGCAGCAGGTCCAGGATCTCTGCCTGAACGGTGACGTCGAGAGCCGTCGTCGGCTCGTCGGCGATGAGAAGCCGCGGCTCTCCGGCGAGTGCCCGCGCGATCGCCACCCGCTGGGCCATGCCGCCCGAGAGCTCGTGCGGGTAACGCCGCATGACCGCTGCCGGGTCCGGCAGCCGGACCTGCTCCAGCAGCGTGGCGGCCACCTCGCGGGCCTCCCGCCTGCCGACCCCGCGGTGCGTCCTGACGGCCTCGGTGAGCTGCGAGCCGATGCGGAAGGACGGATCCAGGCTGAGCGTCGGATCCTGGGACACGAGCCCGATCTCCCCGCCGCGGACGGCGCGCAGCGAAGACTCGGGCAGCGACGCCAGGTCGCGGCCTGCGAACCAGACGTGCCCGCTCTCGATCCGCGTGCCGGGCGGCTGCACGCGCAGGATCGACATGGCCAGCGTGGTCTTGCCGCATCCGCTCTCACCGACGATCCCCAGGGCCTCGCCGGCGGCCAGGGACAGGTCGATCCCCTCGATGATCGCTGCCCGCCGGGCTCCCGACTCCGCCGTCACGGTCAGGCCGGCCACCGAGAGCAGGGCCCCGTCCGGCACCGGCTGCCCGCCGGCCGCTGGCCGGGTTCGCTGCCGCGCGCGGAAGAGCGCGAGCGAGACCCGGCGCGGGGCCCACGTCTCGGTCACCGAGTCGTAGGCGGCGTCGGCCAGCACGCCGAGCGCGAGGATCGTCAGCGAGATCACGACTCCCGGCGGAATGATCAGCCAGAAGTCGGTCGAGATGTTGTTCATCCCGTCCGCGACCATCCCGCCCCAGCTCGGCTGCGGGACGGGGTCGAGCACCCCGAGGAACGCGAGGCCGGTCTGCACCAGCAGCGCCAGCGAGCCGAGCAGCGCCGCCTGGACGATCACGACACCGACGATGCGGGGCAGGACGTGCCGGACGATGATGTACGGCTTGGAGAGCCCGGCCACCCTCGCCGCGTCGATGTACAGTTCCTCCCGCACCGCCAGCGTGGCCGACCGCACGACCCGCATCGGGCTCGGCGCCATCAGGACGCCGAGGGTGACCATCGCCGCCGTCACGTTCTGCGGGAACACCGCCAGCACGACGAGCAGGATGACCAGGCCCGGCATCGAGAAGGCCAGGTCGGCGAGCCACCCCGTCGCCTCGTCGAGCCAGCCGCGCACGAAGCCGGTGGCGACGCCCGCGGTGACGCCGATCACCAGCGCGACGATGACGGCCTCGGCGACCGCGACGAGGGTGGGCCTGGTGCCCACCAGCAGCCGCTCGAGCACGTCGCGCCCGACGCTGTCGGTGCCCAGCAGGTGGTGCGCGCTGGGGCCCTCGAACTCCGCAGCGAGGTTGCCCGCGTCCTGTGTGGCGATGCCCGGCGCCGCGATCGGGGCGATGATCGCGATGCCGACGAGCAGGCCGAGGTAGCCCATGCAGACGCGGGCCGATGGCCGGCGCAGCAGGCGCTTCGCGAATCCGGGTGCGGCCTGCGGCCTCTCGGGGGTCTCGACGGCAGCGGCCGGGGTGACGGAACTCATCGCAGCCCGACCTTCGGGTTCAGCCAGCGGTAGGCGATGTCCACGGCGAAGTTGATGATGACGATGAAGATCATGAAGCAGATGACGACGCCCTGCACGACCGGCAGGTCGTGCTCCTGGACCGCGGTGAACAGCAGCGAGCCGAGCCCCGGCAGGGAGAACACGGTCTCGACCAGGACCGTCCCGCCGAGCAGGGAGACGGCCAGCAGGCCGACCATCGTCGCCACCCGGCTGCCGGCGTTCTTCAGCGCGTGCCGCAGCACGATCGACCGCATGCCGATGCCGTTCGCCCGGGCCATGCGAATGTATTCGCTGCTGAGCGCGTCGAGCATGGCTTCCCTGGTCTGCTTCGCGATGCCGGCGATCCCGCCGATCGCGAGCGCGGCGACGGGCAGGACCAGGGACTGCGCCCACGGCCCGGCCCCGCTGGCCAGCGACTCGTAGCCCGACACCGGGAACAGCCGGATGTTCACCGCGAAGATGACGATCAGGATGCCCGCGAGCCAGAAGGCCGGGACCGAGTACCCCAGCCACGACAGGATGCCGACCGTGCGCCCCAGGGCCGGCCCGGCAACGGCGCTGAGCACACCGAGCCCGACACCGACGATCGTGGCGACGGTCAGCGCACCGACCATCAGCGAGAGCGTCACCGGCAGGCGGCTCGCCACGAGGCTGGAGACGTTCCCGCCGATGAACAGCGACTGGCCAAGGTTGCCGTGCACGGCCTTGTCCAGCCAGTGCCAGTACTGCGTCCACAGCGGCAGGTTCAGGCCGAGTTCGTTACGGACGTGCGCGAGCGCGCTGGGCGTCGCGTTGCTGCCGAGCATCTCCTCGGCGGCGTTGCCCGGCGTCAGTGACGTCAGGACGAAGGTGAGCGCCGAGACGACCAGCAGCAGAACCGCCGACCGCAGCGCGCGCCGCACGATCGCCTGGAGGAACGGCTGCCGCAGCACGCTCGTGCCAGCGCCGGCGAGCCCGCGCCGCGACCGGGACGTGGGGGGTACGTCCCGGTCGCGGCGCTCGATCGCCGTCACGCCCTGCCGTCGCTGCCGCTACGACGACCAGGTCCAGTCGAGCGCATTCGGGTACTCCTTCACGTCGGTCGGGTCCACGCCCTGCAGGTGCTTGCTGACGTAATAGATCGCGTCCGTCGTGTACATGGGGGCCATGTACGCCTGCGCCACGACGCGGGACGTTATCTGCTGCCAGGCACTCGCGCTCGAGCTGGTCGCGCCCTGCGCCGCCAGCCCCTGCATCACCGGGTCACTCCAGCTCGTCGTGATGTCGTAGAACGACTGCGGTGCGAAGTACGTGAAGTAGTTCTCGTACGCGTTCCTGCTGAAGTTCATGCCGGCGAGCGTGATGCCGTAGCTCTTGTTCGCCTCGATCTCGCTGTCCCACTGCGCCGAGGTGGTCGGGAACGACAGGTTCAGCGTGACATTGATGGCCTTGAGCTGCTGGGCGACCGCCTCCATCGTCGTCTGCGTCCCTTCCTCGCCGAGGGCCTGCACCGTGAAGCCCTTGGCGTAGCCGGCCGCGGCCATCAGCGACTTCGCCTTCGCCAGGTCGTACGGGTACGCGTGCTCGAGGCTGGTGACCAGCCCGTTCGAGCTCACCGGCTCGGACCACGGCCCGCCGTAGCCGAGCGTGAGGCCGGCCGCGAGGGTCTTGCGGTCGATGGCGTAGTTCAGGGCCTGGCGGACCTTGACGTTCGCGAGCGGGGAACTGATCGTTCCCCCATTATCCAGGTTCAGCACGTATGCCTGCGTTGGCGCGGCCTCCACCGTGAACCCGCTGACCCCGGACGCCGCCTTCGCCGTCGTCGCGTCGCCGTACGCGAACTGGACCTGGCCGGTCCGCACCGCGTCGAGCATCGTCGACGGCGTGGTGATCACCTTGGCGACGATCTTCTTGAAGCGGATCGCGGACTTGTCGTAGTAGTACTTGTTCGGCACGTAGGTGTAGACGCTGCCGGCAGCGGACTCGGACGCGTCGAGCACATACGGCCCGGCCCCGTCGGTCTCGGTGGACATCTGCGACGGGTGCGCGACGACTTCCGGCGACTCGATGGCGGCCGTGTTGTTGGCATCCGACAGCGCCCAGACGACACCCGGGTTGGGGAAGCTCATGTGGATGACGACCGTCCATTTCCCGCTCGTGCTGATCGAGGAGATCGGATGGGTGCCGAAGTTCACGAAGGTAAGGCCGCCGTCGACCTTGTTGTAGTACGTCAGCCACGTCTTGTAGGCCTGCGCGGTGACCAGCGTTCCGTCCGAGAACCGGGCATCGTGGCGGAGCGTGAACTGGAACGTCTTCTCGCCAGATCCGACGTAGCCCCAGGACGTGGCCAGTTCCGGGCTGAACGTCCCGTTCTGGTTCTCGTGGATGGCCGCGGCATTCGTCAGCGGCCGCACCGTCATGTACGACTCGGTGACGTCCAGCGCCGGGTTGAGGCTCACCGGCGCGTTGTTCAGCCCGATCGTCAGCGTGGCCGGCGTCGCCGCCGCGCCAGAACCTCCACTGGACCCACCGCACGCCGTGGCCGCCGCGGCCAGCGGCAGGACGGCGAACGCCAGCAGCATGCCGGTGCGCAGTCTCGAGCGTCCGAGAGCCGGCCATCGCGAATTTCTTGCCATTGTCGTACCTCTTTGGATCCGCAGTTAACTGTGTTCGAGATCAGCCTTCGGTTCCGTCAGCCGCTCGGCGATGCGCTCCCACGAACGGAGCCAGTTCCGCCGGGCGGCGCGGGATGCCGCTTCGCCATCCCGCTCCCGCAGTGCATCGATGATCGTCCGGTGTTCTTCGCACGCCTCGAGCCGCACCGCCTGGTATCCCCACGCGTGCCGCTCGATGCGCGCCAGCTCGCTGTCGATGCCGTGCAGCAGCTCGACCAGCACCGGGTTTCCGGCACGCCGGTAGTAGACGGCGTGCAGTTGCGCATCGACCGTGCTCAGCGCCTGCGGCTCGGTCGTGCGCTCCATTTCCTCGACGAGCCCGCCGAGCGCCGAGAGGTCCTCGGCGGTCAGCAGCGGCGCCGCGGCCCTGGCGGCGTGGGCGTCGAGCACCGCCCCCGTCGCGTACAGATGCGGCGCACGTTCGAGGTTGAGATCCGCGATCCGGGTGCCGCGCCCGCGGGCGGATTCGACCAGCCCTTCCTGGGTCAGGCGGATCAGGGCCTCGCGCACCGGTGTCCGGCTGACGCCGAGGAGCTCGGCGATGTCGGCGTCGCGCAGCAGTTCGCCCGGCTGCAGCGGACCGTGCACGATCCAGGTGCGGAGCTTGCGATACGCGTCCTCCTGCGCGCTGAGGTACGTCGTCGCGACCTGACTCGGGGGCAAGGTCATCTATGAGCTCCAACTCCTGCTCAACGCGTCCGGAACTCCGATGCGCCTACGTCCATCTCGCGTCTCCTTGTCTAAAGTACGAAGTATACTTATCA
>JASHQP010000144.1 GCA_030039095.1 Streptosporangiaceae bacterium | reverse complement strand
TACCGTGCGGCACCGGCAATCACCGCCCGCGTAGCATGCGAGCTGCGCGTTCCCTACGTTCCGTCCCCTGTGGAGGCCCGGATGCCGAAACCGCCACTGCCCGAGGCCGCGATAGCCCTGCTGCGCAAGCCGAATCCGTCGGTCATCACGACCCTGCGGCAGGACGGCCAGCCGGTGTCCACGGCCACGTGGTACCTGTGGGACGACGGCCGGGTTCTGGTGAACATGGACGAGGGCCGCAGGCGGCTGGATTACATGCGAAACGATCCGCGGGTGGCGCTCGACGTGCTCGATGAAAGTGACTGGTACACCCACCTCGCCATCACCGGCCACGTCGACGAGTGGCGCGACGACGCCGGCCTGGCCGACATCGACCGCATAGCCCGGCACTACACGGGCCACCCGTACCGGCAGCGCGACCGCGGCCGCATCAGTGCCTGGATCGCCGTCGACGCCTGGCACGGCTGGGGCGCCATGACAGACGCGCGCTAGACGCGCGGCGCGTACTGGACCGAGCGGAACGGCCAGTCGCATTCCAGCCATGCGCGGACCGCGCGGTAGAGCACCGGGTCGAGTTCCGCGCGGTCTGCGTGCACCCAGGAACTGACATCCGCGCGCTGCCCGCCCGCGCCCGCGCCGCCCGGGCTCGCACCGTCTGGGCCCTCGCCGCGCTGCGGGTAGATGTAGACGCAGCCGATGACGTCGCCGGTGCCGGTGGCGAGCACGGTGTAGGTGAACCCGCGGCGCTCGGCGAAGTCCTGCGCGTGGCGTTCAAGGTCGCTCAGATTTTCCGCCAGGCTCATCTCGTGCGGCCAGCTCTTCCCGGCGAATCCCGGCGTCGCCTGGATGTGGCCGATGCTGGCTGTCCACGCCGCATAGTCCGCGGCGTTGTGCTGGGGGCCGAGCGGTTCCAGCCGGAATTCCTCGGCTGTGAGCCCTTCGGGTACCGCGAAATCCGCCGGAACGAACAGCTGGTCGCTCATCAGGCGATGGTAGCCGGACGCGTGCTGCCGCCCATTGCCCGCACACCGGCCGTTGCCGGGTACCCGCCGGGGCAGACGGGGGCGAGCTGAGGGCAGCCGGCGGCTCCAGGCGTTCCTTGACGAGGCGCGCCGTCAGCGGAGGCTGGTGTGCGCGGCGGGGGCCGGTTTACGATCTTTGGATCCCGGCTGAGGGGGATCTCGATGCCGCTCTACATGTACCAGGCCTCATACACCGCCAAGTCCATGGCCGATCAGCTCAAGGAGCCGCAGGACCCGGTGGAGGTGATCAGTTCTGCCCTGGAGGACCTGGGGGCCACGATCGTGGTAGCCGGCTTTCCGTTCGGCGAGTACGACGTGCTGGTCGTGTACGAGGCACCGGATGACATGACCGCTGCCAGCGTCGCCATGGCCGTTGCCGCCGCGGGCGAGGTCCGTTCCGGCAAGACCACGCGGCTGCTCAGCGGGCAGGAATGGCTCGAGTCCTTGCGCAGGCGCAGGATCATCACCAACCGGAAAGCGCAGTCGTACGACAGCCCGTCCTGATTCTCGGAACTTCCACGTCCACGGCCACGGAGGTGTGCCATGCCTGCTCCCGGGACTTCGCCTCGTCCTGAGGTCTCGCCCGCCGCCGGGCAGCGGCCCGGCTGGGAGAGCCCGCCCGCCGCCGAGCTGCACGTCCATGTCGAAGGCACGCTGGAGCCCGCCGCCGTCGTGGCCATGGCGGCGCGCAACCAGGTAGCCATCCCGGTGACCGACGCCGCGGAACTGGCCGCCCGGTACTCCTTCTCGGATCTGCAGTCCTTCCTCGACCTGCACTACGCCAACCTGTCGGTGCTGCGGACCGCGCAGGACTTCTTCGAGCTCGCCACCGGCTATCTCGACCAGGCCCGCCGGTGCAACGTCCGGCGGGCCGAGATCTTCTTCGACCCGCAGACCCACGTCTCGAACGGCGTCCCGCTCGAGGCCGTGATGGAGGGCCTGACGGCGGCGTTCCGCGAAGGCGAGCGCACCCACGGGGTCTCCGCCGAGCTGATCATGTGCTTCCTGCGCGACCGGGGCGCCGAAGCCGCCGGCGAGATGCTGAACGCGATCATGCCGTTCCGCGGCGACATCATCGGCGTGGGCCTGGACTCAACCGAGATCGGCTACCCGCCGGAGCTGTTCGCGGACGTCTACGCCCGCGCCGCCGCCGAGGATCTGCACCTGGTGGCGCACGCCGGCGAGGAGGGCGGGCCCGAGACCGTCGCGGCCGCGCTCGATGTCCTGCACGTGGAGCGGGTGGACCACGGCGTGCGGGCCATGGAGGATCCCGCGCTGGTGAGCCGGCTTCGTGACCAGCGCATCCCGCTGACCGTATGCCCGCTCTCCAACGTGCGCCTGCGGGTCGTCGATACACTCGCCGACCACCCTCTCCCGGCGATGCTGGATGAAGGGCTCCTGGTCACCGTCAACAGCGACGACCCGCCCTACTTCGGGGGTTACGTCGATGCCAACTACGCGGCGATCCGCGACCAGTTCGGCCTGGCGCCGGGCCAGCTCGAGACCCTGGCCCTGAACTCCTTCGACGCCGCGTTCGTCGACGACGCCCGCCGGCAGGCCTGGAAACAGGAGGTGCGCGCGGCCTTCGCCCGCGAATAACGGGTCGCCGTCCCGCCTGCCCAGGCGGTCACGGGCCGCTTGTCAGCCGGGCAGCCGTGTCACTGGCTTTGGCTGAGCCGGCGTTCGAGTGGTGTGCAGACGGCGGGGGTTACGGTGGTCCCGCCGAGTCTGTCGTGGAGCCGGGCCGCGGCGCGCTCGACGGCTCACGGTCTGGTGCAGGCATGGCACCGACGGTAGCGGGCTAGTCCGGGCTGGTCCGCCCGATAAGGCGCAACACGCTTATATTGCGCTGTTCCCAGCCGCGCCCGCCGTTGTCACGCGGCTCGAGTCACCCCCCATTAACGGGCCTGAACGGGACGCGCCGCAGCCTGCCAGCGACCGCAGCGACGCGAGCAGCGGATCCAGGCTGACTACGGGCTCGAAGAACTCCGCGTCGGCCGACTCAACGGCGGCTCTGGCCAGGGTCAGGATGCCGCCGCGGTCTTGCGCGGGCGTCCCGGCCTGCGCTGCCGTCGCTCCGCGAAAGCGCGGATCGCGCTCTCCAGCCACAGCCGGCCGGTACGCAGCTCGTACATAGGCTCCGGAAAGCCCGGGCTGCTCGCCAGTTCATGCACCCGCTGCGGCGAGACGCCGAGGATCTCCGCTGCTTCGGGTGCGGAGACAAGCAGGGGGAGCGTCGGCCTGGCGTTGTCCTCGTCCAGTACGTCCTGGCGGGTCGCCTCGGCGCGAACCGGCGGCCACGAGGGCATGCCCGCCTTGACGGCCATCCGCTGAATGAGAGTCACGCCGGTGTCGGCCGCCTCCCTGGCGTCGAAGGCCAGCACGCTGACCCTTGCCGCCCACGAGATGTCGCTGGCCGACACCGTTCCGGAATTGTCCATGAGCAGGTCGAGCAGCGTGTCGGCTGCGTTCTCTGCCGCAACCGCCGAAGTTCCGGCAGGTGCCCGCGTCTCGACATAGACGCTGTACCAGTCCGTGCCCGCAGGCATGCCGCTCACCTTCCCTCTGATTCCTGCTGCGTGCCCGGTTGATCCTCCTCAGCCTCTGCAGGTAGGCGGCCGGGGGGCCACTGCCCGCCCCTGCGGCGGATATCCGCGATCCAATTGCTGAACGCATGGCCCCTGCTGCGTCCGGTCTTCGGCACCCTGATCGGCGACTGCGTGACATCGGCCGGATACAGCCGGGGATAGCCGCCCCCACTCGGCAGTTCGTACCTCCAGCCCTGGCTGTCGACTAAGTACTCGATGACCCGGCGGTGCTCCTTCGACACCTCCCGCCCCGGCCGGTCGCTTCCTTCAGGTTCCACCGTACCTCATTTCCTTGAGACGTAACAGGTAATAAGGAGTGGCAGCACCTCCGCTCAGAGCCGCCCGCTGTGAAGCGAGTCTGTCAGCACCCACCGACACGCCGCGGCCACCGTGTCATCCTCTCCCGACGTCCGCGGCCACGGTGACAGCGCTCGGCGGCACGGTCGTGTGCTAGCTATCGGTTATAAGCGATATCGCTTTTAACTGATAACCTGCTACTATCAGTCTATGGTGATACGGCGCGACGAGTACCTGGTGACGACGGCGCGGGATCTGGGAGCGGCGCTGAAGCACTTCCGGACGGCGGCCGGGGTCACGCAGGTGGACGCGGCCGATGCCATGGGCGTCGGGCAGCCGTACCTGTCGTCGCTGGAAGGCGGAAAGTTCGGAAGCTCGCTGACGCACGCGCTCCGGCTGCTCCGCTTCGTGGGCTGCGAGGTCGTCGTCCGCCCGAGGAAGCCCGGTGGCTGACCGGCTCGTCGCGTGGCTCTACGGCACGCCGGTGGCCGTGCTGGAGCGCGCGCCGGAGTTCCGGATCCGGCTGGAGTGGCGGGACGAGGCCATCGAGCGGTGGGGGCTGGGCAGCCCCGCCCTGTCCATCGGGCTCCCGATCGGTTCCCCGGGTGGCTCCCGGGACACGCGCGGTCTGGACTTCCTGGAGAACATGCTGCCCGAGGGGCCGGCTCTCACGCGGATGGCGGAACTGGCCGGGGTCCGACCGGTGGACACCTACGGCATCCTCCGGGCGTTCGGCCGGGACTGCGCCGGCGCGATCATGGTTCTCCCGGACGGGGAGGAGCCCGGAGGCGGCACCGGCAGCGGGTACTCCCCGATGACGCCCGGCGAACTGCGGCGGGTGCTCAATGCGCTCGACGCCGTCCCCCTCGCCGCCGCGCCGGACCGTGGCTTCCGCCCGTCGCTGCCCGGCCTGCAGCGCAAGGCGCTGCTCGGCCGTGCCGCCGACGGGACCTGGGAGCTTCCCCGCGGGGACGCCCCGTCGACATGGATCCTCAAGCCCGACGGCCCGCACCGGATGGCCGACAACGAGGCCACCGGCCTCTGGCTCGCGGCGGCCTGCGGCCTGGAGGCGGCGCAGGCCGAACTGCTCGACGTCGCCGGGCTCACCGTGCTGGCGGTACGGCGCTACGACCGGCGGCGCCCGCCTGCCGGGGGCATTCCGGCCCGGGTGCACCAGGAGGATGGCTGCCAGGCCACCTCCATGCCTCCCGGGCTGAAGTACGAGGAGCAGGGCGGCCCGTCACTGCGCGACTTCGCGAGCCTGATCAGGGACTACGGCGATCCCCGGGACGTTACCACCCTGCTGCGCCGCACGACGTTCAACATGGCCATCGGCAACGCGGACGCCCACGCCAAGAACTTCTCCGTGCTCCACGACGCGGACGTCCCCGCGATCAGGCTCGCCCCCATGTACGACCTGCTGTCCACGATCGCGCTCGAGCTGACCGGCGCCGCGGGGCAGCCGATGTGCGCGGACACGCATCTGGGGCAGCGAGTCGGCGGGCAGGCCGACATCCGGAACGTGATAGCGGCCAGCCTGATCGACGAAGCGGCCTCCTGGGGCATCCGGCGCCGCGCCGCCTCAGCCATCGTGGCCGAGAC
>JASHQP010000143.1 GCA_030039095.1 Streptosporangiaceae bacterium | reverse complement strand
GGGTGGGGGGTGAGCCGGTGGCTGATTTCGAGGCGGATATGCCGGACCGGTTTACCGAGATGGTGCATCTGGGCCGGCGGGTGGCGCTGATTCCGCATATGCGGGTGAAGATTGCCGGGGACTGGCGGCTGGGGGCGGAGAACGCCGTGGACAACAGCCACTTCTACGGCCACCAGCAAGCCCCCCTCGCCCGCCACCAGATGCCGTTCCCGCTGGCGATCATGCCGGGCCGCGACGACATCGAGACCGTGGCCGAGCCGGGCAGCGCGCCGTACATGCGGGTCTACCTGGGCAGGTCGAAGAAGATCATGGAAGCCGACGTCGAGGGCGTGACCGTCCGCACGGCGGCGCCACGGGAACTGCTGGACGACGCCGACCCGGACAGCAGCGTCTCGCATTTCCTGCCGGGCATCCTGCAGCTCGACGGCAACCAGCGGACGCCGTGGGACTACTACTGGGAGTGGTACGTCCCGGTGAACGAGGACTATCACACGTCCGTCATGCTCTACGGCAAGGTCGTGGACAGCGACGAGGAAGAACAGGCCTGGCGCGACCACATGTTCGCGATGTTCCCGCTCGTCTGGTCGACGGACCCAGATATCGAGGGTTTCCTGAACTTCGACGGCTTCGTCCGGGAGAAGTCGCACCACGTGTACAAGCATGAGAACTGGTTCCAGCGCGCCCGTCTCTACCGGCCCGATGCGCTGATCACCGAGTGGCGCAGGTTCGTGGAGACCCACGCCCGTGACATCTGCCGCCGCGACGGCAACTGGGCCCGCCGGGAACAGTACGAGCCGCCGGAGATCGTCTACGACATCCAGGGCCGTCACCTGCCGCCGGCCTAGAGTCGTAGCGCAGCATCATCGCGTCGGCGTGCGTCGCCTCGAGCGACCGCGCGAGTCGTCAGCCCATCGCGGTGACGCCGCCGTCGATCACCACGTTGGCGCCGTTGATGTAGGACGAATCATCCGAGGCCAGGAACGCCGCAAGCTTTGCCACGTCTTCCGGCTCTCCCACCCGGCCGGACGGGACCAGGGCCAGCCAGGAAGCCAGGGCTTCCGGGTCGTCGGCCCGCGGTGCCGTGGCTGGCGTGCGGATGAGGCCCGGGGTGATGGCGTTCGCCCGGATACCGAACGACCGGCCCGCCGCCGTGAGCTGGCGGGTCAGCGACAAGACCCCGCCCTTGGCCGCGGCGTGGGCGCTGATCGCGCCGTGCAGGGTGCCGCGGATCGCACTGGCGGACGAGACGTTGATGATGTTCCCGCCGCCGCGCCGGACGAAGTGCGGCCACACCGCCCGCGTGGACAGGTAGACGAGGTGCAGCTCGTTGTCGATGGTGAAGTACCACTCCTCGAGCGGTTGCGAGCCGAAATCTCCGGTTCGCAGGGCCGAGGCGTTGTTATAGAGCACGCTCACGTCGCCAAGCGCCGCAAGCCCCGCCGAAACCCACGCGCTGGCGCCGTCCCAGGTGGACAGGTCCACCGGCGCGAGGGCCGCCATGTCGCCGCCGGCGGCCCGGACCAGCTCGACCGTTTCGCCGCTCGAGTCGGCGTCCACGTCACAGCCGAACACCCGCGCGCCCTCGGCGGCGAACTCCACCGCCGCGGCACGGCCCATCCCCCGCCCGGTGCCGCTGACCAGCACCGCCTTGCCATCCAGCCGCCCCTTGGCCGGGCGCTGGCCGGTCATGCGCCGACGGTGGCGAGAGAGCGGATCCGCGGCAGGACCTTCGAGCCGAACGTGGCGATCTGCTCGGCGGTCTCCTCGAAGCTGTAGTAGCCGAAGTTGAAGCTCAGGTCGAGGATGCCCACACCGGTCAGCTCGTGGAACTCACGGATCTGGGCCACCAGGGCATCCGGGTCGCCGTGGAACTGCAGGAACCCGAAGGCGAACCCGGCGTCTTCTTGCGGCGAACCGCCTGGCCGCTGCGGGCCCGACGCGACCCGGTCGTCTGGCCGGGAACCGGGACCGGGCGGCGGGGCGTCCCCCCGGAACCGCGCGACCAGGCTGTCGGCGTGCGCCGGATCCCTGCCCACGACGCAGAACGCGCGGTAGAGCATCTGGTCGGGCCTTGGGGTCCAGCCCGCCGCCGCGCACTCCTGCCGGTAGTGCTCCATGAGCTGAGCGACCCGCTTGGGGCCGAAGTACGAACAGCCCGCGCCGAAACCGTTCTTGGCCGCGAACGACCCGGAGTCCGGGCTGTTGGCCGAGCTGTACAGGGGCATGTGCGGGACCTGCGTCGGACCCGGCCACACCGACACGACCGGGAAATCGTAGTACTCGCTCTTCCAGGAAAACGGTTCCGGCTCGCTGAGCGCGCGCTTGATCAGCAGCATTGCCTGCTCGGTGCGCCCACGGGTCTCGTCGGCGCTGACGTTGTAATTCACGAACTCGTTCGGCGTCCCGCGCAGCGGCATCGCGATCAGCCGGCCACCGGAGAGCTGGTCGAGCATCGCGAGCTCCTCGGCAATGCGCACCGGATTGTTCATCGAAACCAGCGGCCCCAGCAGGGCGATCCCGGCTTTCTCTACCACGCGGGTCAGCGCGGCGGCGGTCAGTGCGGGGTTGGGATTGCACATGCCGGCCTGGTAGTGGTGCTCGGACACGCTGACGTAGTCGAAGCCGGCCTGGTCGGCGAGCCCGGCAAGCGCCAGCGCATCCCGGACGGCACGCTTGCCACGCTCTGGATCCCAGAGCGCGCGGGGAGTGGCGGTGAACACACGGCTCAGCGCCTCTGGGTCGTCGTAGGTGTTCATGCAGGTAAACGAGACCTTCACCGGATCCTCCCGCGGCGTCGGCATCAGCTGGCTAGGTAATATTACAGTAACTGGTAACTGTTACATCAGTACTGGAACGTGACATTCCCAGCGCCAGGGCCGGCTTCGTCCGTTCCAGGCCGGCCCGCTCGGACAGCCAGCTCAGGGGCTGTCGAGTTCCTGGTCTGCTGTAATATCAATATGCTCAGGCTAGTATTTCAGCGTGCACGTTGGCTTCAGCTTCATCCGTCCGTCCAGCCCCTTCCAATGCCAGTGCGTCAGCCGCCACGGCTTCCGGTGGTGCGCCGAGCGCGCGACACAAGAGGACGGGCTGTGCGACCAGTGCCGCACCGACGCGCGGTGCGCGGCGTCCCGGCGCGCGTCCCGGCTGGCGCCGGGAGGCCCGGGGACGCCGCCGGGCGCACGACAGCCCTCAGACTGAACGGCGCAGTCGTCGGCCAGGGCCATGAGCCTGGTGCCGGTCTCGTACCAGGACGGAGGTTGGGATGGAGGTTGGGATGGATCTCGGGATAGCCGGCTTCATCTCGGGGCAGAACCTCCACCTCGACGGCGGCAGCCACGTCGGCCTGGTCTGACAGCGGCATCGCCGGGACACCTTCAGACTGCAGAAGTCCAGGTAGAGTGCCACAAACCAAGGTTAAGTTACGCAGAGTAATCTCGCGTGTCCTTTACGCGAGCTAGCGAACAATCGTATATCAAATCTTGACGCCCTAGGCGTAACGGGACACACTCCTGTTGACAGCCAGAAACGTCAGATACACATAGCTGCAACATCAGACTTCGGCCTTCGCAGACCCGCACGCCTAATGAACAGGGGAGATACGTGAGACAGCTACCCGGACCGCAGCGCCCCCATGTCAGACATCGCCGTAGTGCCGCGCTGGCCAGCGTACTCGTGGCGGCCGCCCTCGCCGCCGCAGCCTGCGGCGGCGGCTCCAGCTCGGGCAGCACCGGGAGCAAGGCCAGCACCCGTGGCGGGACGCTGACGATCGCGTCGACCGGCCCCTCGAGCCTCGATCCGTCGTCGGCGGCGAACAACGCGCCGGGCGTCTACGTCGTGCTTGCCTACGCCTCGCTGATCAACTGGACGAACGCCAACACGTTCACCCCCGGGCTGGCCACCTCGTGGAAGTACGTGGGCAGCAACGACAAGACTTTCCAGCTGACGCTCCGCAAAGGGGTGAAGTTCTCCGACGGCGAGGCCATGACCGCGCAGGCGGTGGCGAACTCGATCAACTACTTCAAGAAGAGCAATGGCGGGCCCACCGGGCTGGACTACCAGGACGTCACCGCCACGGCCACCGGCCCGCTGCAGGTAACGCTCACCAGCACGATCCCCAACCCGTACTTCGTGCAGCTGTGCACGCCGTTCTACCTCGGTGGCGCGATCATCGCGCCCAAGGGCCTGGCAGACCCCAAGCTGCTGCAGACCCAGTCCGAGGGCGCGGGTGAGTATGTACTGCAGGCATCTCAGTCGGTCGCCAACGACCACTACACCTACACGGCCAACCCCAACTACTACGACCAGAGCGCCATCCATTACAAGAAGGTCGTCATCCAGGTCATCAACGATGAGCAGTCCGCTGTGGCCGCGCTGAGGACGGGCCAGATCCAGCTTTACGTCGGGGGCAGCAAGGTCAGCTCCGGCTCGGTGGCCAGCGCCGGAGGTTACGTGCTCGCCGGGCCCTCCTACTGGGTGGGCCTGCAGCTGCTGGACTGGCAGGGCAAGGTGTTCAAGCCGCTCGGCAACGTGAAGGTGCGTCAGGCGCTCTCCTACGCACTCAACAGGACGGCGATCACCGACGCGGTGTTCGGCAAGTACGCCACCCCCACGGCCGAGCCCGCTCTGCGCAGCTGGGCCGGCTACAGCGCATCGCTGAGCAGCAGCTTCTCCTACAACCCCGCCAAGGCGAAGCAGCTGCTGGCCCAGGCGGGGTATCCCGGTGGCAAGGGCGTCACGGTGCCGATGGTCTACCTCGGTTTCAGCTGGTTCTCCGAGCTCGCGCAGGCGATTGGGCAGGAGCTCAAGGCCGTGGGCATCAACGTGCAGTACGACCCGGTCACGACCATCGGCGCCATGCTGCAGGCGATCTACAGCGGCAAGGTCGCCGCGTACAACATCCCGATCAGCATGACGGAGCCGTACTTCCTCTATCCGCAGAACTTCGGCCCGAAGGGCAACCTGAACGGCATGAACGAGGTCACCCCGTCGCTGCAGAACCTGTACGACACGGCGGTCAGCAGCCCGTCCAGCGCCTCGTGGACCAGCTTCCTGTCCTGGCTCACCAACAACGCCTACACCCTTCCCACGTCGGTCGCGGACCAGCTCTACTACGTCGCGAACAACACCAACGCGGGAATCAACGCGGCGACCGGTCTGATGGACTACACCGAGATCTCGCCAAAGTCATGACGCAACGTCCCTAGCAAGGGCTTGTGCCCGCCGTCGGCCGACGGCGGGCACAAGGCCGCCGACCGGAAGGGAGGACCGCCGCGTGGTCCGGCTAATCCTGCGCCGCCTGGCCCTGTCGGTGCCGCTCGTGCTGGTGGTGTCGATGCTGGTGTTCGTCCTGGAAGCGCTGACACCAGGGAACGCGGCGCGCTCCATCCTCGGCTCGGGCGGGACAGAGGCGCAGTACCAGGCGCTGCGCAGGCAGCTGGGCCTGAACCAGCCGCTGGTGGTGCAGTACTGGCACTACATCGACAACGTCTTCCACGGGAACTTCGGCTCCTCGCTGCTGACCGGCCAGGCGGTTACCACGCTGCTGAACCAGCGGCTGCCGGTCACGCTGTCGCTGATCATCCTGAGCACGCTCCTGGCGGCGGCCGCCGGGATCTTGCTGGGCACGATCAGCGCGGTACGGGGCGGCGTGATCGGCAAGATCGTCGATGTGCTGTCGATGGCCGGGCTGGCGCTGCCCAGCTTCTGGCTGGGCCTGGTCCTGGTGGTGCTGTTCGCCGAGGACCTGCGGTGGTTCCCGGCCACCGGCTACACCGCGCTGGACGTCTCGGTGGCCGCGTGGCTGCGCTCGCTGGTCCTGCCCGTGATCGCGCTGGGAATGGCGGGAATCGCCGGCATCGCCAAGACGACCCGGGAGAGCATGCTCGACGTGCTGAGCCGGGACTTCATCCGCACGCTGCGGGCGGCCGGCGTGCCGGAAAACTCGATCATCTGGAAACACGCACTGCGGAACGCCGCCATCCCCGTGCTGTCGATCACCAGCCTCATCTTCATCGGCGCGCTGTCCGGCACGGTGTTCGTGGAGACCGTCTTCGTCCTCCCCGGGCTGGGCAGCCTGCTGGTCACCGCCGTGAACAACCACGAGATCGCGGAGATCGAAGGGGTCGCGATCTACTTCACGCTGATCGTCGTCGCGGTCAACCTGATCGTGGACATTGCGTACGGCTGGCTCAACCCGAAGGTGCGGACATCATGAGCCTGGCGAACACCGACGTACCGCCGACCGAGCCGGCCGGCGGCGCAGGCCCGGCCACCGACGGGCGCGCCGTCGGCTCCCAGCCCGGCTTCGGCCGCCGCCTGCTGCGCCAGCCGATGGCCGTCGTCGCGCTGGCCTACCTCATCCTGATAATCCTGGCCTGCGCATTTGCCCCGCTCATCGCGCCGTACGGGCCCTACACCCAGGACCTGATGCACACCCTGTCCGGCCCCTCGGCGCAGCACCTGCTGGGCACGGACGACCTGGGCCGCGACGTGCTGTCGCGCCTGCTGTACGGCGGGCAGACCACGCTGCTGGGGGTCGCGGAGGCCGTGGTCGTGGTTGCGATCGTGGGCACGGTCTTCGGGATAACGGCCGGCTACCTCGGCGGCTGGGCCGATCACGTCATCAGCCGCGTCGTCGACGTCGTCATCTCCATCCCCAGCGTGATCGTGATCCTCGGGGTGCTGGCCATTTTCGGCAACAACATGACCACCGCGATGATCACATTCGGCCTGGTGGCTGGCGGTGCCCTGGTCCGGGTGGTGCGCAGCGTCACGCTCGCCGTCCGCCAGGAGCTGTACGTCGCCGCGGCGCGCGTGTCCGGGGTGAGCCAGCCGTCGATCGTGTTCCGGCACATCCTGCCGCGGCTGACCGGGCCGGTGATCGTGCAGCTCTCGCTTTTCGCGGGCGTAGCGCTTGCGTTCCAGACCGGCCTGGCCTTCCTGGATCTCGGGACGATCGCGCCGGCGCCAAGCTGGGGCGGGATGGTGGCCACCGCCTCGACGCTGCTGTCCGAGGAGGGCTGGCTGCTGATCCCGTCCGGCGGGATCATCGCGCTGACGATCCTGGCGTTCGCGTTCATCGGCGACGCGGCGCGCGACGCCAGCGCGGAGGCCTGGTCGGGGAACCAGCCGTCGCGGCGCCAGGGCCGAGCCGCCCGTTCCGGACGGCCCTCACCCACCGCGGACGGCGGTGCCCAGGCAGCGGACGGGCAGCGGGAGGGCACGGCTCCGGCTGCTCCGGCGCGGCCACCGGAGCCCGGGGCGGTGCTGTCGGTGCGGGACCTGACCGTGTGCTTCGGCCAGGGGGCCCGCCGGGTCACGGTCGTCGACGGCGTGAGCTTCGACATCTTTCCCGGGGAGGTGGTCGGGCTCGTCGGCGAGTCCGGCAGCGGCAAGACAATGACCGCGCTGTCCCTGCTCGGGCTGCTGCCAAGTGGCGGCACCGTCGAGCGCGGCACGGCGACGCTGGCCGGCCGGGACCTGCTGGCGCTGAACGCCAGGGATCTGCGTGCCCTGCGCGGCACCGAGATCGCGCTGATCTCCCAGGAGCCGATGTCCAGCCTGGACCCGGTGTTCCGCGTCGGTTCCCAGCTCGGCGAGATCGTCCGCTGCCACCACGGGCTGTCCCGCAAGGCGGCCCGCGTGCGGACGCTGGAACTGCTGGAGATGGTGCGGCTGCCCGAACCAGCCGACATCGCGCGCCGCTACGCACACGAGCTGTCCGGCGGGCAGGCTCAGCGGGTGGCGATCGCCGCCGCGCTGGCCGCCGAACCCAAGCTGCTGATCGCCGACGAGCCCACGACCGCGCTCGACGTCACGGTGCAGGCCGAGATCCTCGAACTGCTGCGCACCCTGCAGGACAGCCACCAGATGGCGGTGATCTTCGTGACGCACAACCTGGCCGTGGTCGCCGACATTTGTGCCCGGGCCATCGTGATGCAGCGCGGCAAGATCGTGGAGTCATCGGACGTGCACGAGCTGTTCGCGGCCCCCCGGCACGACTACACCAGATCCTTGCTGGCGGCCACGCCCAGCCTGCTGGACGACGCCGCGCGGCCCCGGCCAGAGCCGGACCAGCCGGCCAGGCACGCCCCGACCACCGCCCCAGCGACCAGCGAGGTAGTACATGACTGACCAGGTGCCCGCGGCCGACCTGCTCACCGTGTCGGACCTGCGGGTCGAGTTTGCCCGGCGGCGCCGTGCGCCTCTGGTCGCGGTGAACGGGGTGTCGTTCACGATCGGCGCTCACGAGACTGTCGCCATCGTCGGTGAATCGGGGTCCGGCAAGACCACGATCGGCCGGGCCATTCTCGGCATGATCCAGCCGCAGGCCGGCAGCATCCGGGTCAACGGCACGGAGACCGTGCGCCTCCGGCACCGCGAACGCCGGGCACTGACCCGGAAGCTGCAGGTGGTGTTCCAGGATCCGTACGGCTCGCTCAACCCCGCGCTGACGATCGGCGCGATCCTGGCCGAGCCGCTGCGGATCCACCACGACCTGTCCCGAGAGGCAGCCCGGGAGCGGATCGCCGACCTGCTCCGGCGGGTCGGCTTGCCGCCGGACGCGGCCTCCCGGTACCCGGCCCACTTCAGCGGCGGGCAGCGACAGCGCATCGCGATCGCTCGCGCACTCTCCGTCTCACCCCAGCTCATCATCTGTGACGAGCCAACAAGTGCGCTCGACGTCTCCACCCAGGCACAGGTGCTCGAGCTGCTCACGCGCCTGCAGCAGGACACCGGGCTCGCCTACCTGTTCATCACCCACGACCTTGCCGTGGTGCGCCACTTCGCGCAGCGGGTCCTGGTGCTGCGCAGCGGCGAGGTGGTGGAGGAGGGCACCGCCGCGCAGATCTGCGAGTCCCCGCAGCACTCGTACACCCGCGCCCTGGTGGCTGCGGCTCCGGTGCCCGATCCGGTGCTCCAGCGCGCGCGCCGTGAGGCGGCCCGCGCCGCGCACGCGGCATGACGGTCGGTCGGCTGAAACCAAGGGAGTGCATGTGACCGGTTACGGCGTGGTGTGGCCCAGCCAGGGAGTCGTGGAGATCGAGGAGGTCGAACCGGGCAAGCCCGGTCCTGGCCAGGTCCTGATCGACACGGCGTACTCGCAGATCAGTCCGGGTACGGAGCGCACCTGGCTGCTGGGCACCGACCCCATGCCGTGGGGCTTCCCGTTCCGGCCCGGGTACTGCGTGTCCGGCGTGATCGATGCGGTGGGCGACGGCGTCGAGGATTACGCTCCCGGCGACCGGGTGGTGGCCGTGGCCCGGCACGCCTCCGCGGTCGTCACCGGGACCGATCAGGTGCTCCACGTGCCAGACGAGGTCGAGCTGAGGGCCGCCGTGTTCTTCCACCTTGCGTTCGTCGCTCTGCTGGGCACCCGCCGGGCGCAGATCCAGCTGGGCGAGCCGGTGGCGGTGCTCGGCCTGGGGCCGATCGGCCTGCTCGCTCTGCGCGCGGCCCGGCTGCAGGGCGCGGTGCCCGTGATCGCGATGGACGTGGAGCCGAGCCGGCTGGCCCGGGCCCCGGGCTGCGGTGCCGATCTCGTGGTCGACGCTTCCGACGCGGCGGCGGTCGCCACCATGATCGAGCAGACCGGCGGGCCCGCAGCGGTGATCGAGGTGACCGGGGCGCACGCGCCGATGCGCCAGGCCCTGGAGATCGTGCAGCGCATGGGGCGGGTGGTACTGCTCACCAGCCGGCATGGCGAGTCGCAGGTCGATTTGCACGGGGGCGTCCACCTGAAGGGCGTCACGGTCATCGGCGCGCAGACCATGGCCCGGCCGCGGCACGACTCCCGGCCGGGCCTGTGGACCTGGCGCGACGACGCCCGTGCGTTCCTTGACCTGCTGCGGTACCGGCACTGGTCCGTGGATGATCTCGTCACGCACGTGGTCCCCGCGCGGCAGGCCTCCAGCGTCTACGAGCTGGTCGCGGCGGCGGACCCGTCGGTGATCGGCGCCCTGCTCGACTGGTCCTGACCGTCACCGCCGGCTGCCCGTGCCGGGCGGCCCGCCGCCGAAAGGAACTCCGTTGACCGACGATGACGAGGCTGCGCTGCGGCGGGCCGAGTCCGAGCGCTGCCGGGCCATCTCCGAGCTCGACCTGGCGGCGCTGGACCGGCTGCTGACCGACGATCTCAGCCACACCCACGCCACCGGTGTGACCCAGGACAAGGCCGGCTATCTGGCCGGACTGGCCGGGCGGCCGCGCCAGACCACACGACGCGATCTCCAGATTCGCGTCTACGGCGAAACGGCGGTCATGACCGGCGTGCTCGTCAATTCCTTCCCGGCGAGCGAGCAGGCGCCTGCGCGGGTGAGCGAGCTGCACGGGCTGCAGGTCTGGGTGCGCCGGCCGGGCGGATGGCAGCAGGCGGCATTCGCGGCATCGGGCCGCGGCTGAGAACGGGCTGGAGGGCTCATGCCGGAATCAGGCCCGCTGCGATTGCGGACCGCGATCAGCGGGCTGGATCACCATGCGGCGCTGCTGGACGGACGAGTGACGATCCCGGGCGTCCGGCTGGAGCCGGCCGGAGGTACGGACTACGCGGCGGTGTTCCGTGAGATGTGCCGCGATCTGGCCTACGACGTGGCCGAGCTCAGCGTCATGTCCTACTACGCCGCGCGGCAGTACGGGCTGCCGATCACCGCGATCCCGGTGGTGCCGCGGCACCAGTTCCACCATCGCGACTTCCTGATCAACCTCTCGGCCGGGATCAGCCACCCGGCCGACCTGGCGGGCAAGCGGGTGGGCACGCGGACCTACACGGTCACCCCGGGGGTGCTGGACCGCGGAATCCTCAGCGACGAATTCGGCGTGGATTCCGACAGCGTCACCTGGGTACTGGCCGAGCCCGAGCACGTGGCCGAGTGCGAGCAGCACTACCCGGCGAACGTCGTGCCCGGCAAGGGCGAGGACCTGTTCCCCCGGCTCGCCGCGGGGGACCTGCAGGCCGGCATCGCGGGCGCCAACCTGAAACGCGCCAGCTCACCGGCTGTGGGCCCGCTGTTCGCCGACGCGGAGGCGCTGGACCTGGCGCAGTACCGGCGCACCGGGGTCGTTCCTGCCTTCACGATCATCGCCGTGCGCGACGAGGTGCTGGATGGCCGGGAGTGGCTGCTGGGGGCGCTCTACGACGCGTTCGCGGCGGCCCGGGAATACGGCCTCCAGCCCGATCCTGGCGTCGCCCGTATCGTTCCCGGCGATCCGGTGCCGTTCGGGCTGGATGCCAACCGGGCCAGCTTCGAGGAGCTGCTGCGGCTGGGCCGCGAGCAGCACATCCTCGGCACGCAGCCCGGCGAACGGCTGACGATCGGCCGCCTGTTCCCCGGTTTCGGCTGACCGCCGGGCCCTGACGCTTCCCAGGAGGCCGCCGTGATCACGCCATGGGTGTTCGAGTTCTTTCACGCGCTGCACGACCCGGCCGAGCGGGAGGACGCCGCCCTGGTTCAGCAGCAGTTCCGGCGGCACCTGGACCTGTGGGCGGATGACGAGGCCCGCGGCTTCGAGGGGATCTTCTTCAGCGAGCATCACTTCGGCCCGGCCTACAGCCCATCGCCGAACCTGCTGATCGCGGCGCTGGCCGGGCGCACGCGCACGCTCCGGCTGGGCGTGCTGGGCACCGTCGCGGCGCACGCGACGCCGTGGCGGGTCGTCGAAGAATTCGCGATGCTGGACCACCTGACCGGTGGCCGCCTGGAGATGGGTGTGGTCAGCGGGATACCGCCGGAGCTGGTCCAGGTGGGCATCGGCCGCGAGGAGGCGGCGGCGCGCCACGCCGAGGCCCTGGACGTGCTGCAGGATGCGCTGCGCCACCGCGTGGTCTCGCACGACGGTGAGTGCTTCCGGTTCGACCAGCTGCGCCTGACCCCGATCTTCTGCCAGCAGAGCCCGGCCATCTGGACCGCGGCGATCAGCCCGGCCTCGGCCGCCCGCGCCGCGGGCCGCGGGCTGAAGATGTGCAGCGGCTTCGCGTCGGCAAAGGGGCTGGTCCCGGTCTATGACGCGTACCGGGAGGCGGCCCGGGCCGCGGGTCAGCCGGACGGCCCCGACCAGCTCGCGCTGCGCCGCCAGATCGCGGTTGTGGAGAGCGGCGATCGCGTCGGCGAGGCGCGGCAGATTGTGCGGCACGGCTTCGAGGTGCTGGCACAGGCCAGCCGGGAAGCGGAGAAGGTGCTGGACTCGGGCGCAGCCCGTATCGATGAGGAGGAGCTGATCTCCGGGACGCCCGAGCAGGTCGCCGACCAGATCATCCGGCAGTGCCGCACGGTCGGGGCCGGCCATTTCCTGGCCGGCTTCAACATCTACGAGCCGGAGCTGATGCGGCACACCAGGGACCTGTTCGGCTACGAGGTCATCCCGCTGCTGCGCAAGGCAGACATCAGCTGACCGGGCCCGCCTGCAGCGTCCCCGCCGGCCCGGCTCGGCCGTGCCGCGTCAGCCGCAGTACGCGAGCAGCTCGCACTGCACCAGAACCCCGGCGGGCAGCTCGGCGATCACCGTGTGCCGGGCCGGCCGCTGACTGGCGTCCGGGAACATCTCCAGCCAGCGAGGATTGATCGTGTCCCGGGCCGACCGCTGCCTGACGAAGAACGTGAGCTTCACGACGTCGTCCGGTGTTGCCCCGGCCACGGTGAGGATCCGCCCGAGGTTGGCGAACAGGTTGTCCACCTGCGCCGCCAGGTCGGCAGGCATTTGTGACGTCTCCGGGTCGATACCAGAGATCGCGCTGGATGCCAGCAGCGGCCCCTTGCGGGCGGCGACCGGTATCGGGGCGGTGTGGGCGAGCTCATCGATGTCGATGGTCTGGCGCGTGCTCATGGTTGAGGCAGCGTACCGCACGCGGCGCCGCATTCCTGATATTCCAGATTACTGACCATGGCATACTTGAACTGGCCAGGCGTAACCTGGCCGGCCAGAAGGCAGGTGACAGGTGGACAGGCATGAGGTCGCGGAGCGCGACTTGCGCGACGTCGCGCACCTGGCGCATGTGCAGCTCCTCACGCCCGCCCCGGACGACAGCACGGCCTACTTCACCCGCATGCTGGGGATGGTCCCGGTCCACGCGGACGGCGGCTCGGTGTTCCTGCGAGGTGTCTGGGACTACGAGCAGTACTGCCTGCAGCTGACCGAGGCGCCGCGGTCCGGCATCGGCCGTGTCGCGCTGCGGGCCCGCAGCGAGGCCGCCCTGCACCGCCGGGCGGCAGCCCTTGCCGAGGCCGGCCTCGGCAGGGGCTGGACCGACGGCGGCTTCGGCCACGGGCCCGCCTATGCGTTCACCGACCCTGACGGGCACCCCTTCGAGATTTACTACGAGACCACCCGGTACCAGCCGCCGCCCGGCCTGGCTGCCCCGATGAAGAACCAGCCGCAGCGCCACCGTGGCGTCGGAGCCGGGGTCCGTCGCCTCGAGCACGTGAACCTGCTGGCCCGCGACGTCGGGCGCTGCCGGCTGGCGCTCGAGCGCAGCCTCGGCCTGCGGACCAATGAGATCGTCATGCACGACGACGCCGAGGAGGCTGGCGCCTGGATGAGCTCGACCGTCCAGGGCCACGAGGTCATCTATACCCGGGACGCGCTGCGGGCCAGCGGGCGGCTGCACCACGTGGCGTTCTGGCTGGACTCGCGGGACGAGGTGCTGCGGGTCGCCGACCTCTACCAGGACCAGGGCGTGACCATCGAGGCCGGCCCGTCGCGGCACACCGCCGTCCAGTCGTTCTACCTCTACTGCTACGAGCCGGGAGGCAACCGCATCGAGGTCACCACCGGCGGGTACCTGGTATTCGACCCGGACGCGCCGCCGGTGGTGTGGAGCGCGGACGAGTGGGCCGGGCGGGCCGGCTGGGGCCACCCGCTGCCCGTGACGTTCCACACCTACGGCACGCCGTCGGCCGGCGCGCAGGCGGCCCACGCGGCGACGACACGAGAGAGGATTCCGGATGAAGAAGGCTAGCCTGGCCGGGTTGCGCGGGGTGGACGTCCGGGAGGGGGTTCAGCGCCGGTCCTTCTCTGGTGACGGCGCCACGCTGGCCTGGACGACGCTGTCGCCGGGGCATGCTCCGCGACCGCACACACACCCGCACGAGCAAATCGTGTACATCGTGTCCGGGCGGGCCGCTTTCACGGTCGGCCCGGAGACGACCGAACTCGGTCCCGGAGACATGCTGGTCGTCCCTCCGGACGTGGAGCACTACGCCGAGACCGTCGGCGAGGAGCCCTGCGTGGACCTGAGCGTCTTCTCGCCGCGGCGAGACGACTACGCGGCGCAGGAGTAGGCCTTCGGGCGGCTCGCCCGGCACCGGCGGTCAGTCGTCCTCTGGCACCGAGGACTGCAGCCGGGTCTGCAGGTGATGGCCCTCGTGCTGCTCACGCGCGTAGTGCTCGAGCAGGAGGTCGTGCCCGAGGTCGTTGCGGTAGTCCCGCCAGACCGAGTGGATGTGGTTGCCGCTGTCGATCGCGTTGTCGAACTCGATGAGGATGTTGCGGGTCTGCACCCGGTAGTAGTGGCTGGTGCCGCGCTCCAGGCCGCCTGCCCAGCAGAAGTAGATGTTTTCCAGGCCCTCCTCGGCCAGCCGGGCCTTCTGCCGGCCGGCGAGCTCTTCGGGAATCCGGTCCAGGTAGCAGTGCACCAGGTCGGTCAGCGTCCCGGCCTGCGCATCGGGCAGTTCCGCACCGGCGACGCCGCGCGGCTCGTCCTTGACGAACTTCAGTGCCTCCCGGTCGGCGTCGGTGATCTGGTACCAGGGGATGCCCAGATCGACGTAGTCCGGGTACTCGACCTTGCCGATGAACGGCACCTGCCGCGTTGCGTAGTCGGCCGGCGCGACCGGGTGGATCACCGCGCGGTCCCTGAGTTGCCCCGGCAGGCCGTGCAGCAGGGCGAAGCCCAGGTCCTCGTCGTCGCGCAGCGGGCTGAGCGTGCCGGCCTGGGCGGGCTGGGCGCCCATGTTGCATGGCGTCACGGTCAGGTAGCGCTGCTCGATGATCGTGTAGCAGATGCACAGGTGGTGGCCGAGCACTCGCCAGCCCCACGTGTCCTCGAACCCGGGACGGCCATAGAAGCTCAGGTAGTACAGGTCGCTGTTGCGGAAGTCGCCGCCGATCGGGCCGAGCCGGCCGATCTCGAGCTCGCGCAGAATGTTCTCCATGGCCATGATCTGCAGGGCCTTGGTGTAGCCGGTCATGCTGGTCCCGGCCCGGAGCAGGGTATGCGCGATGATCCGCTGGTGGCGGTCCAGGTCGGCGAGCGGAATGCCGATGCGGTCCGGCTTGGGAATGAAGTCCCAGTCCAGCCGGCGGGGGTCGGTCATGGGGTACTCGGCCGCGCGCCGCTGCTCGGGGCTGAGGCTGTACAGAAACGCCCAGGTGGCGGTCAGCATTTTCCGGATCGTTTCCGGCGCCTCGAAGGCCGTGCTCATCCGTGCTCCCTCCCGGTCGCTCCGGACGCCCCGCCGCCTGTTGCCCGCCTGGGCTGAGCAGGATATGTTTCCATCGGCGTCCTTTGGAGGTATGTCAGTATGCGCCTTGTAACATTCCACGAGAACGGTGGCCGCGCAAGGTTCGGCGTGGTTTCGGGCGCCGGAATCGTGGACCTCTCGGCACGGATGGCCCCGGAGATCACCTCGGTCCGCGCGCTGCTGGCCAGCGGCCGGCTGGCGGATGCCGCCGAGGCCGGGGCCGCGGAGCCAGATGTCGCCCTTGCCGATGTGACGTTGCTGCCGCCGGTGCCCGACCCGGCGAAGATACTGGCCATCGGCCTGAACTACGCCGACCACCGCGCGGAGGGCAACGCGCCCGAGGTCAGCCACCCCACGGTGTTCACCCGCTACCCCGACAGCCAGGTCGGGCACGGTGAGGCACTGCGCCGCCCGGACGCGGCCGCCCAGTATGACTACGAGGGTGAGCTTGCCGTGGTGATCGGCCGCACGTGCTTCCTGGTGCCGCAACAGGACGCGATGTCCTGCGTGGCCGGCTACTCGGCCTACAACGACGGCTCGGTGCGCGACTGGCAGCGGCACACCAGCCAGTTCATCCCGGGCAAGAACTTCTACCGCTCCGGCGCGTTCGGCCCCTGGCTGGTCACCGCCGACGAGGTACCCGACCTGGGTGAGCACTGGCTCGAGACCCGGGTCAACGGGGAGCGCACGCAGCACGCGCCACTGTCCGACATGATCTTCGGCGTCCCCGCCCTGATCGCCTACATCTCGGCGTTCACCCCGCTGGCCCCCGGTGACGTGATCGTGACCGGGACCCCAGCGGGTGTGGGCGTCTACCACGACCCGCCGCTGCTGCTCGAGCCGGGAGACGTGGTGGAGGTGGAGATCTCCTGTGTTGGCGTGCTGCGCAACACGGTCGCCGCTCAGGCGGACGTGGACCGGCACCAGGCTCCCTAGCCCCCCGCATTTTCATATGAGCCGTCGCAGCGCTGAGCGCGCAGCGCGGAAGGAGACCGCGATGCCCGATCCCGCCGGCCTGCTCACCGGGAAGATCTACTACAGGGGCGAGCCGGGCTACGAGCCGCTGCGGCTGAAGCCCGCCCGCGCCGAGGTGGACTGGAACGCCCGAGCCGTCGACCGGTACCCGGACGCCGTCGTGGTCGCGCGGGACGACCAGGATGTTGTCGCGGCGGTCAGGCTGGCGCGCGAGCGGGGCTGGAAGGTCAAGGCCCGGTCCGGCGGCCACAGCTGGGTGGACTCGAGCATCCGCGACGGCGGTGTGCTGATCGATCTTTCCCGCATGACCGAGATCACCGTCGACGTGACGGAGCGGACCGCCATCGTGGGCCCCGGCGTCCGCAGCCAGGAACTCAACCCGCATCTGCTGCCGCACGGGCTGTACTTCCCGACCGGCGGGTGCCGGGACGTCGGCTTCGGCGGCTTCGTCCTGCAGGGCGGCTTCGGCTTCAACACCACCGAGGTCGGGGTGGCCGCGATGAGCGTCACCTCGATGGACGTCGTCACCGCCGATGGCGAGCTCGTGCACGCCAGCGACACCGACAATCCCGACTTGTTCTGGGCGGCACGCGGCTCGGGTTCCGGTTTCTTCGGCGTGGTGACCCGGTTCCACGTCCGGCTGCATCCGATGCCGCCGGAGATCCGCGCCCGTGGGTTCTTCTATGCGCCCGAGGACGCCGGTGTCATCTTCCGCTGGCTGATCGAGCTCACCGAGGCAGGGCTCCCGCAGGGACTGCAGATCGGCGTGTTCGTGCTGCCCAAGTTCGCCGAGACCGTGCCCGGAGGGGCGGGCGCGGTGGTCAACGTCTTCGGCGTGGCCAAGTCCAGCACCGAGGAACACGCCCTGGAACTGCTCGGCGTCCTCGACACCTGCCCCGCGGCCGGGCGGGCGCTGCTGCGGGAGCCTGCCGTCACCGCGGGACCCTCCTCACCCGGCGAAGGGCTGACCGCGGTGTACCCGGACGGGCTGCACTTTGTGGCCGACAACATGTGGACGGACGCCAGCGCCGATGAGCTGGTCCCGCAGCTCGAGGAACTGATCAAGACGTTTCCCACCACCCGTTCCCATTTGCTGTTCGGGCCGCACACCGTGCACGAGCTGCCGGACTTCGCGTTCTCCATGCAGGGCAGGTACTACCTGGCCGTCTACGGGGTCGCCGAGGACGCGGACGGGGTGACCGACGCGGAGCTGGCCCGCTGGACCACGGAGCAGATGCGCAAGCTGGAGCCGCTCTCCAAGGGCATCCAGTTCGCGGACGAGAACCTTCTCTGCCGGCCCTGGCCGGGGATGGCGGCGGCCAACTCGGCACGGCTGGAGGAACTGCGGGCCACGCGCGACCCGGATGGCGTGTTCCACAGTTACCTGCTGTCACCGTCGGTGGCCGGCTTCCCCGACGCGGGCAGCGGGGCTTGACAGCCCGGGCGCAGCGGGGAGATATTTCGCGCCCGCCACCGCCTGCTGTGCGCCATGACCGCGTCGAGCGAGCGCGACACCAGCCCGGTGCTGCCGCTCTCACTTGACATGGCGCCGCCGAGCGGGGACGCTGTAATATATCAACTGACATATCAGATGTAGGAGATTTAAATGTCAGTGATGACGACTCCCGAAGCCGTTACCACCCGCCCGGGTACGCCGGCCAGTTCGCTGTGGCCGGGATCGCCGATGCCAGGTGCGCGCTCCGGTCCGGGCGCCCCGCTGCCCAGATCGCTGGCCGAGGCCGGCGAAACCGTGACAGCCGAGGCTTTCCGGGCGGTCATGGCGGCCGTCTGCACCCCCGTGGCCGTCGTCACCACGATGACGGAAGAACGCCCGCACGGCACCACCGTCAGCGCCTTCACGTCGCTGTCACTCAACCCGCCCATGGTGGTGATATCGCTCGACGAGTCCTCGGAACTGCTGCGCCAGCTCCGCCAGTCGCGCCGGTTCGGGCTCAACGTGCTGTCGAGCGCTCAGTCATGGATCGCGCGGCGGTTCGCGACAAAGGGCGACGACAAGTTCCAGGGAGTGCCCTGGAGGATGGATGGCGGCCAGCCGCGGATCACCGGGTCGGCAGGATGGATCGTGGCCGAAGTGGACAACCTGGTCACGGGCGGCGATCACACGCTGCTGCTCGGCCGCGTCGCCGCCGCCGACCACGTGCTGGCCCAGCCGCTCACCTACCACCGGCGCGTTTTCGGCACGCACGTCGCGATCAGCGAGGTGCGTGCCTGACCCCGCGGCGGCCCGTTGCGGCCCGATGCCTAGCGACCGGCGGTCCCGCAGATATCGGCGGTTCCGCGGGTCCTGGCCAGGAAGGGAGAGGAGGCCGAGGTGTACGTCCACGTGCGCCGCGACGCCGGCGGCCGCTGCCAGGTCACCCTGGCGGAGCCGGACGACTGCACCAGGCTGCATGTCAGCTCCGCCGTGTCCGCCCAGGATCTGGACGGCTGCCTGGCAGCCGCCGGGATGGGGCGCCTGCAGGCTGGCCACGCCCTGCTCCGGCCCGAGGGGCTCCGCCGGCTGGCGCAAGCGGCGCCCGGCGGTGCCGTCGCCGGTGACTGGGCGGACCGGTTCCAGGCGATGCTGCGGTACGCCGCGGCCAGGGGCTGGGTGGCGCCCGACGGCAGCGTGCAGGCGCACGTGGAGCCGTCGGCGGGGGCACTCCCGTCATGATGCCGGCAGACGGCTGCAGCGGGCTCGATCCTGAGGTACTCAGCGAGCTGAGCCGCGCGGCCAGCGCGCCGGTTCGGGCCGGAGAGCTGCAGTGGTGCGCGCTCGCGATCGGGCTGCACGGGCACGTCGTTCACGCCGAGGCGTTCGGCCGGGGTGGCCCGGATACGCCGGTCGTCATCATGTCGCCGTCCAAGACGGTGCAGGACGCGGGCCTGTGGCAGCTGATCAGCGAGGGCAGCGTCGACCCGGCAGCGCCCGTTGCCGATTACGTGCCCGAGTTCGGCGCCAGGGGCAAGGCACGGATCACCGTCGAGCAGGTGATGACGCACACCGGCGGCTTTCCAGGAGCCGACCTCGACTGGCCCGAATGGGCCGACCGCGGCCAGCGCCGCGCGGCCTTCCGGCGCTGGGAACTCGAATGGATGCCCGGCAGCCGGTACGTCTACCACCCGGCGTCGGGCAGCTGGGTGCTGGCCGAGGTGATCACGGCGGTTTCCGGGCTCGACCACCGGGAGTTCCTTCGGCGCCGGCTCTTCGAGCCACTGGGGCTCGCCGGAGTGGGCGGGGTGTCGCTCGGCGAACCCGTCGCCGAGCAGGGGGCCGTGCTCCCCCACGTGACCGCGTTCCCGGACGAGATGCGCCCGGCGCTGCCGCCGATGTTCCTCGACGAGACCGGCCGGTCCCGCATCCCGGGCGGCGTCGACCTGCCGGAGGGCCGGGCCGCAGGCTTCCCCGGCGCCGGCTGCGTCGGCACCGCCAGCGGGCTGGCCGCGCTCTACCAGGCTTTCCTCCACGATCCAGCCGGGTTGTGGGGCGGCGTCCTCCTCGCCGACGTGACCGGCCGGATCCGGTACTGGGGGCCGGACCGGTGGGGCGGGCGCGTCCTGCGGACGCTCAGCTTCTTCCTGGCCGGGCCCCCGTCCGACCGGCCAGGAAGCGAACGGGAGTTCTTCGGCAGCACCGTCTCAGCAGCCACGTTCGGGCACGACGGGCTCGGCGGCAACCTTGCCTGGAGCGATCCGGCGACCGGAGTGTCGTTCGTGTTCCTGACCAACACCATCACGTTCCTGCCGTGGCACCGCCACCCCCGGGCCTCTGCGCTCTCCTCGCTGGCCGGCCGGCTGCGGGGCTGAGCGGCCGCCGGTAACTCGGCGCCCGCAGCCGGCCCGGGACGCCGTCGCGCCATGGTCTCGGCCGCGGCGCGGTCAGAGATCCGCAGCGCGAGCATGCCGCCGAGCAGTGCGACGGCGGCCGCCGTCAGGTAGACGGCGTGGAAGGCATTCACCGGCGCGGTCAGCCGGTGCCCGGTACCGACGGCGAGCGCCGCGGCGAGCACGGCCACCCCGAGCGCGCTCAGGGATCGCTGCATGGTCGTGAAGATGGCGCTCGCGTCGCCCTGATCCGCCGAGCTGATCCGCGCGAACGCCGCGGCCTGGGTGGGCAGCATGACATATGCCTGCGAGATCCCGATGCACAGCATGAGGCCCCGGACGAGCCACAGGCTGCTGCCCCCGCCGAGGGCCGCTAGCAGCCCGTTGACCACCGCCAGGGCGGCGAACCCTGCCGCCATTAGGCGCCGGGGCCCGATCCTGGGGTAGACGCGGGCCACCAGCTGAGCCGACAGTGCTATGCCGATGGCCTCGGGAAACGTCGTCAGCCCGGACTGCAGGGCCGAAAAGCCCCTGCCCTCCTGCAGGTACAGGGCGGTGAAGACCAGCGAGCCAAAGAACGCCGTGGTACTGCACCCGACCAGCAGGCAGCACCGCCGCAGGAGCTGGTCGCCCAGCAGCCGGAGCCGGAGCAGCGGCGATCGCCGGCGCAGGCAGTTCACCGCGAACCCGGCCAGCATGCCGGCACCGCCCGCCACCGTGCCCCACACCGCCGGGGATGCCCAGCCCTGCGTGGGCCCTTCGGTCACGCCATATAGCAGTGCGGCCAGCCCGCAGCTGCCGAGCAGGCATCCAGGCAGGTCGAAACTCCGGGACTTGGCGCCGGGCTGGGCAGGCAGGAAACGCGTCCCGAATACCGCAGCCGCCGTGCCGAAGGGGACGTTCACGATGAAGATCCAGTGCCAGGAGAGCTCGGTGACGAAGATCCCGCCGATGATCGGGGCCGTGGCCGGGGCCACCATCGTGACCCTGGTGATCAGCCGGGCGACGTGCACGCGCCGGTCTGGCGGATAGGCCCGGTACAGCATGGCCGTGCCGACCGGCGTCATCAGCCCGCCGCCGGCCCCCTGCAGGATGCGCATGACCACGAGTTCGGGCAGTGACGTGGCAGCCGCGCACAGCGCCGACGCGATCGTGAATATGGTGACGGCGCTGACGTACACCCGCTTTGTGCCGAACCGGTCTCCGAGCCAGCCTGACGTCGGGATGCACATGGCCAGGCTCAGCAGGTAGCCGGTGACTACCCACTGGACCTGAACCGGCGTGGCCTTGAAGTCGCGGCCCAGCGTGGCCAGGGCCACGTTGACGATCTGGGTGTCCATGATCGACATGAACATGCCCAGCGCGTAGACCGCTGCGACGGCACGACCGGGCGTGATCCAGCCCGGCGCCGGCGCTCGAGGAGCGCGGCCGTCCAGGGTCCTGGCTCCCATATCCCGCCCGGCTGGCTCAGGCCGGGAGCGTCTGCGGACGCCCAGCGCTGAGTGGCGCGATCTCCATCGTGGCCACCGTGCACCCCACGGCGAAGATCGGGATGGCGGCGTAGAAGTGGACGGTGCCCGCTCCGCCCGCGGCGGCGGCCAGGGCGATGAACGTGCGGATCTCGAACCCGCCCTGACCCGCGTCCCGGTAGATCTCCTCGTCCGTATACGCCGTGAGAGCCGCCCGGTCATTGCGCGACCAGCGCCCGAGGAAGTCCTGGTCCCACGCTTCGTTGATCTTCCCTGAGTCGGGAGTCGCGGGCCAGTGCGAAATCCCGCCGGTCGCGATCACCGCGATGCGCTCGCCCGCCTGCTCACACGCCCGGCGCAACGCCGTGCCGAAAGCCCAGACGCGGTGCAGCGGCGCGAGCGGCGGACCCTGGCAGTTGATGTTCACCGGGATGACCGGCAGGTCGAAGCGCGGCGTGAGGAAGTGCAGCGGCACCATGATGCCGTGGTCGAACTGCCACTCCTCGGCGTAGGCCAGGTCCACGTCCGACATCATCGACGTGATCAGCCGTCTGGACAGTGCGGCATTACCCGGCACGCGGGTACGCGAGATCGCGAGCCACTCCTCGTCCTCGATCGGGCCCTCGTAGTGATCGCTCATGCCGACCGCGAAGGACGGCATCTTGTCGTAGAAGAAGTTCGCGAAGTGCTCGGCTGCCACCACGACCAGCGCGTCCGGACGGGCCGCCTCCAGGGTGGCCCGCAGCTCGCCGAGGTTGCGGTAGAACTCGTCCCGGACGGTGGGCTCGGCCCGGCCCGCGCGCCCGGTGATGCCGGGGGCATGGCTGCACGCAGCGGCGAGAACGAGTGCCATCGCTCAGACCTCCGTCGTCATCGCGTAGATGCCGTCACGGACCGGGCCGTGCTCGCGCACGCCGCTGCGCATCGCTTCCAGGTAGTCGTTCCACTCGATGCCGCAGAACGCCGCGTAGTGCATGAGGATCTGGCCGTTCACTCCCAGCACGTAGAGCAGGCCTATGTCCTGGCCCAGCAGGGCACCGCGCTCCTCCGGGGTGAGATCGCGCCCGGTCAGCACCGGCGCCGGATCCTCCCGGTACCTGGCCTGCAGCTGTGGGTCCCGGTTCAGCTCGTACAGGACCTTCTGGACGGCGTACAGGCTCACCGGCTGCCTCCATCGCTCTTGTCGGCGGGCCGGCGGGCCCGCCATGCGTCATATTCGGGCCGGCGGGCCGGAGCCAGCGGGTAGAGCCCGTCGATCGACTCTCCGTCGCCCACGCGCTCATGGATGAACGATTCCTCTGACTCCTGCTCCGCCGCGGCCGCGGCCACCTCCGCGGCCAGGGCCCGGGGAATGACGATGACGCCCTCGCCGTCTCCCACCAGCACATCGCCGGGCATCACCAGGACGTTGCCGCAGCTGACCGGCAGGCCGGCGTCCATCGGCACGTGCCGCCGGCCGAGGACCGCGGCGTGCGCGCCGCCGGAATACACCGGCAGGTCCAGGCTGGCGAAGCTGGGCGAGTCACGCAGGCAGCCGTCCGTCACGATCCCGGCAGCGCCGCGCCGAGCCGCCCGTAGCGCGAGGATGTCCCCGATCGTCCCTGCCCCGTGGTCGCCGCGGCAGTCGATGACGAGCACCTGGCCGGGCTCGATCGCCTCGACCGCGCGCTTCTGGGCGTTCATCCCACCGCCGCGCTCGGCGAACACGTCCTCGCGCCGTGGCAGGTACCGCAGCGTGGCCGCCACCCCGACCATCCGCAGGTCAGGGCGGGCAGGACGGACGTTCTCGATGAACGCATCGTCGATGCCGCGCTTGCGGAGCTGGCTGGAGATGGTGGCCGTGCTGACCGTGTTCAGCGTCTGCGCGACGGCCGGGTCGAGCCGGTCCGGCGGTGGCGGCGTCCCCGCGGCGGCCGCCCGGAGCGCCGCAGTGGGCGCCGGCATGGCCCCGGTCGGGGCCAGAGCGTGCCCGGCCTCCGCCGCGTGGTTCACCAGGCGCCCCGTCGTGCTGCTGCCGCTGAGAAGCTCTACTTCGACGACGTCGCCCGGCTCGAGCAGCCCGGCGCCGGCCGGGGTGCCGGTCAGGATGATGTCGCCGGGCTCGAGCGTCATCAGCCGTGACAGGTCGGCGATGAGCCTGGCGATCGGGAAGAACAGCGTGGCGGTCGAGTCTTCCTGCCGCAGTTCCCCGTTCACCCAGGTCCGCAGCAGCAGGGCTGCGGGGTCGGCCTGCCCGGCGGGGAGCAGCACCGGGCCGACGGGCGTGTAGCCGTCCTGGCCCTTTGCGCGCAGGTTGGAGCCGCGATCGCAGTCGCGCAGGTCGTACAGTCCGACGTCGTTTGCCGCGGTATAGCCGCTGACGCAGTCGAGTGCCTCGTCCTCGCCGACCCGCAGCGCCCTGCGCCCGATCACCACGGCGGCCTCGCCCTCGAAGGCGAGCAGCTGTGCCTCGCGGGGCCGGACGATCCGCCGGCCGGACCAGGACAGCGAGGACGGTGGCTTCAGGAAGTAGGACGGGAACTCGGGCACTCGACCGCGCTGGCCAGCCCGGCTGGGATAGTTCAGGTGCACGGCGATGATCTTCGTCGGGGCGAGCCCGAGCGGATGCTGGCTGGCCGCGGCGTGGCCCGGCAGATGCGCAGCGGTCATGGTGTGGCCCTCGACGCGGGCATCAGGTACTTCCACGGCGACACCGACTGGCCGAGGTCTGCCTGGACCTCGATCACAGCCGGCTGGCTGGCGGCCAGTGCCTTGGTCAGCGCGGTCTCGAGGGCCTCGGGCGTGGCCACGGTGTATCCCGCGGCGCCGAAAGCCTCGGCGACCGCGGCGAAGTCCGGGTTGCGGAGCCGGGCGCCGATCTCGCGGCCGCCGAACAGCCTCTGCTGGTCGAGCAGCACATTGCCGTAGGCGTTGTTGTTGAAGACCACCGCCACCACGCCGAGGCCGAACTGGACGGCGGTCGCGATCTCCTGGATGCCGAACATGAAGCCGCCGTCGCCGGCGATCGATACCACGGCGCGGTCCGGGCACGCCGCTTTGACACCGAGCGAGGTGGGGTAGCCGAATCCCAGCGTGCCCTGATGGCCGCAGGTGACAAACTGCCGCGGGGCGTGCACGGGGAAGCCGAAGTAGGAGGCGAACCCGGCCTGGCAGATCTCCTCCACGAAGAATCCGTCGCGCGGCAGCGCAGACCGGATCGCCGCCAGATAGTCGAGGTCGATGCCGACGTCGCGGATTTCGGCGGCCTTGGCCGCCTTCACGGCGCCGAACTCGGCGCCGCGGTCCGGCCGGGGCTGCGCGGCGTCCGCCAGCTGCCGTGCCAGTTCCGCCGTTGCCAGCCGGGCGTCTGCCACGATCGACACGGTGGGCTCGAGCCTGACGGCTTGCCAGGGGTCGATGTCGATCAGCACCGTCCGCAGGCCGGCTGGACGGTCAGGCCAGCGGAACCAGGCCAGCTCCAGGCGCGAGCCGATGCCGACCAGCACGTCGGTGTCGGGCCACCGCTCGAAGCCGGCGGCGCAGGTAAAGCCCAGCGGGTCGTCGTCGTCGACGATCCCCCGGCCGCCGCGGAACGAGACGACCGGCGCCTGCAGCCACCGGGCCAGCTCACCGACCTCGGCAGCGGCGGCGCGGGCGCCGCTGCCGACCATGAT
>JASHQP010000142.1 GCA_030039095.1 Streptosporangiaceae bacterium | reverse complement strand
GAGTACGGCGTCGACCCGTCGCTGTTCGCGCACATCTCCGTGAAGGCACGCAGGCATGCGGCCAACAACCCGTACGCGGTCTTCCGCGACCCGGTCACGGTCGAGCAGGTGCTGGGCTCGCCCGTGATCTACGGCCCGCTGACCCGGCTCCAGTGCTGCCCGCCCACCTGCGGCGCGGCCGCGGCCGTCGTGTGCTCGCCCAGGTACGCGCGCCGGCACGGCCTGGACGGCGGCGTCGCCATCAGGGCCCAGGCGATGACCACCGACACCGCCGCCAGCTTCGAGCATGACATGCGCAAGGTCGTCGGCTACGACATGGCCGCCGACGCCTCCCGCCAGGTCTACGAGGCGTCGGGCGTCGGGCCCGAGGACATCCGCGTGGTCGAGCTGCACGACTGCTTCACCACCAACGAGCTGCTCAGCTACGAGGCCCTGGGCCTGACCCCGGAGGGCACCGCCGAGAAGTTCGTGCTGGACGGCGACAACACCTACGGCGGGCGCGTGGTCACGAACCCCTCCGGCGGCCTGCTGTCGAAGGGCCACCCGCTCGGCGCGACCGGCCTCGCGCAGTGCGCGGAGCTCGTCTGGCAGCTGCGCGGCCAGGCCGGGCCACGGCAGGTCGACGACGTCAGCGTGGCGCTGCAGCACAACCTCGGGCTCGGCGGCGCCTGCGTCGTGACCATGTACGAGAAGGTTGCCGCCTGAGACGGCGCCCGACCACTCCGGCCGCCGCACCCGCCACCACTCACGGATGGGACGCATCGCATGGGAAAGCTGGACGGCAAGATCGCCATCGTCTCCGGCGCCGGCCGGGGAATCGGCCGTTCGATAGCCCTCAAGCTCGCCGCCGAGGGCGCCAGCGTGGTCGTCAACGACCTCGACGCCAAGCCCGCCGGCGACGTGGTGAACGAGATCACCGGCGCTGGCGGCAGCGCGGTGGCCTGCCCGGGCAGCGTGAGCGCCCCAGACTTCGGCGAGCGCTTCGTCGACACGGCCACCCAGCACTTCGGCGGGCTGGACATCGTCATCAACAACGCCGGCTACACGTGGGACACGGTCATCCAGAAGATGGGCGACGAGCAGTGGGACGCCATCCTCGACGTCCACCTCAAGGCGCCGTTCCGGATCCTGCGCGCCGCCCAGCCGGTGATCAGCAAGGCAGCGAAGGCGGAGGCCGCGCAGGGCCTGGAAATCCACCGCAAGGTGGTCAACATCTCGTCCGTCGCCGGGCTGTACGGCAACGCGGGCCAGGTCAACTACTCGTCGGCGAAGGCGGGCATCGTCGGCCTGACCCGCACGCTGGCCAAGGAGTGGGGCCGGTACAAGGTCAACGTCAACGCTGTCGCGTTCGGCTTCATCGAGACCCGGCTGACCGCCGCGAGCGCCGACGGCAGCGCCACGATCGACATCGAGGGCCGTCAGATCAAGGTCGGCGTCAATCCAGGGCTGCTGGAGATGGCGAAGCACATGATCCCGCTCGGCCGGCCCGGCACGCCGGACGAGGCAGCAGGCTCGGTCGTGATGCTCACGTACCCGGAGGCGGACTACGTGAGCGGCCAGGTCCTGGTCACCGGCGGCGGCTTCGAGTCATGAGCAGCGCGCCCGGCGGCTACGTCTCGGCGTGGAAGGACGACGAGGTCCTGGCGCTCGGCGAGCTCGCTGACAAGTTCACCTCCGAGCTGTTCTTCGAGGGCGTCCGGGTGCCGGCCGGCAACCTGCTGGGCGGCACCGAGGGCCAGGGATTTGCCCAGCTCATGACCCAGCTGGCCCAGGAGCGGCTGGTCATCGCGGACAGCGCCGTCGCCGGGCTGGAGGTGCGCGAGTACCTCATCGCGCGCATGTACGCCGATGCCCGCGTGCAGAAGATCTACGGCGGCTCCAACGAGATCATGAAAGACCTCGTCGCCCGCTCGCTGCGGTAGCCGGCGGGCGGGCGTGATGACCAGCAGCGGTAGCGGCTCGCTGGTGAGAACGCGGCCCGGTGGCCCGGACGGCACGGTCTGCGTCGTCACGCTCGCCCGGCCCCGGAGGCTCAACGCGCTGACCGCGCCGTTGCTGACCGCGCTGCGCAGCACACTGGCCGGGATCGGTGACGACACGGCGTGCCGGGCGGTCGTCCTGACCGGCGAGGGCACGTCGTTCTGCAGCGGCATGGACCTGGACACCGGGATCACCGACGACGGCCACGACGACCCGGTCCAGGCCGGCCTCGGCGGCCTTCAGGCGGGCGTGGCCGCCGTCGTCGCGCTGCGCGAGATCCGGCAGCCGGTGATCGCGGCGGTGCGCGGGAACGCCGTGGGTGCCGGGTTCTCCCTCGCCGCCGCCTGCGACCTGCGGATCGTCGCGCCGGACGTTCGCTTCTCCGCGCCGTTCGTGTGGCTCGGGGTCAGCGCCGGTGACCTGGGACTGTCCTGGTTCCTGCCCCGGATCGTGGGCTGGGGGCGGGCGGCAGAGGTGTTCTACCGGGCCGCGTCCATCGATGCCGAGACGGCCATTGCGACGGGGCTGGCCAGCGAGGTCGCGGACGACCCGCTGGCCCGGGCCGTCGAGCTGGCCTGCGAGATCGCCGGGCATCCCGGCTACGGGGTCGCCGCCACCAAGGAACTCCTCAACGCGACGTGGTCGTCCAGCCTGCGCGATCACCTCGCGTCGGAGGCCCGCGCGCAGGTGCTCGGAGTGCTCACCGACGACCACCGCGCCGCGCTCGAGCGCACGGTGCGCGACCGGCGCCGGTAGTCACCTGGCCGGGGGTCACACCGGCGCCACGCGCACGCTGACCACGGCCGGCTGGCCGTCCGCGACGTGCTCGAGGGCCCGCCGCAGCGTCACCGGGAGCAGGTCGGCGGCGGTGACAGTGCGCGCGTACGCGCCCCCGGCCGCGGCGGCGACGCCGGCCAGGTCGGCGCCGGGCTGGAAGCTGGCGGCGAACCCGCCGCGGGCAAGGTGCCCCTCGGGGTGCACGGACAGCGTCGACAGCGACGGCGCCTTCCAGCCCTGGTTGTCGATGATGACGGTCAGCGACGGTGCCTGGTACCTGCGCGCCACCCACTGGGCGGACGCGGGCACGCCGAAGAGGTAGGACCCGTCCCCGACCAGGCTCACCACGGTGCGGTCGGGAGCGGCGAGCTTGGCGCCGACGGCGGCGCCGCCGGACCAGCCGAGCGACCCGCCGCCGCTGCCGATGAGCGACCCCGGCTGGCTCGCCCGCAGGTGCTCGCTGACCACGTGGTAGTTGCTGATGGCCTCGGTGAGCACCAGCGCGTCCGGCCCAGCGGCGTCCCGGACGCAGGCCACCAGGTACTCGGGCCTGATCGTGCCGTCGGCCTCCGGGTGCTCCCGCTCGGCCCACCGCGCACGCTGGGCGTCGTGCTCGGTGCGGATCCGGGCCGCGCGCTCCGCAACGGCCGCGCTCGCGAGCCGCCCGTCCGCGAGCCGGCCGGAGATCTGCCGCAGCGCCGTCGCCAGATCGGCCATCGCGTACCGGCTGGCCGGCACGTGCCACAGCGGCATCCTGATCTTGAGCGGATCGACGTCGATGACGTAGATCCTTGCCGAGCCGTCGGGCCGGTTGTGGCCCGGAATCCAGGGCACGTCGCTGCCCAGCACGAGGATCACGTCCGCGTCGGCCAGCAGCGGATTCTGCACCGGGGCGTTCCACTGGTAGCCCAGGTGCAACGGGTGGTCGTCCGGGAAGTTGACCCAGCTCGGCACCGACTCGATCACTCCGACGGCGGCCAGCTCGCACAGCCGGACGAGCTCGGGCACCGCGGCAGGGTCCTGGCCGAGGTAGGAGGTCACGACCAGCGGCGAGCGGGCCTCCGCGATCGCGGCGGCGATCTCGCCGGTGACCTCGTCGGTCAGCGCGGCGGGCGCGACCGGGTCCCACCATGGGCCCTGGGGTGGCTGCGGCGGGATTTCCTCCTCCATGATCTCCCGGGCGGCGGTCAGGTACACCGGTCCGGCCGGCTCGCTCCGGGCGATCTGCATCGCCCTGTGCACAAGCTGCTTCACGTTCCGGCCGGTCCGGATCTCGTGGTCGTACTTGGCGTAGCCGCGGAGCATCCCGCGCTGGTCCGAGGTGTCCTGCAGCCAGTGGATGTGCTCGCTGCGGGTGCCGGGAAGCTCGCCCTCCTGGGTCATGGGTGACAGGCCGGCGAAGATCAGCACCGGCACCCGTCCCCTGGATGCGTTGTGGATTGCGCCGCCGAGGTTCTGGGTGCCGCAGTCGGTGTGCACGATGACCGCCTGCGGCTCGCCGCTGACCTGTGCGTACCCCTGGGCCGCGCTCAGCGCCACGCTCTCGTGCGGGCAGAGGATCAGCTCGGGCAGCGACGCCAGCGTTCCGGCGCTCTTGGCCAGCGCGTAGGCCTCCATGATGCCGGTGTGGTCGCTGCCCAGGTTCGCGAACGCGTACCTGGCCCCGGCTTCGCGCATCGCCTCGAGCAGGGCCGTGGACGTCGTGTACGCCGACCCGCGGGGGGCTCCGCCCCCCGCGATCCCCCCGGAATTCGCTTCGCCGCTCACCGCACTCCTCTCGGACCCTGCTGCCTTCACAACATAGGCCCCGGGCAAGCCCGGGGCCTCAGATCGACATACCGCCGTCCACGGCCAGCGTGGCGCCGGTGATGAACGAGCTCTCGTTGCTGGCCAGGAACAGCATCCCTCGTCCCACCTCGTCCGGCGACGCGTGCCTGCCGAGCGGGATGAACTCGTCGAAGATCGAGGCGGCCCGGTCGCGATCCGCCCCGGTGGCGGCGACCTCGATGCGGTGCTGGAAGTCGTTGTCGACCGGGCCCGGGTGGATCGTGTTCACCCGGATCCCGCGCGGCGCCGTCTCCTTGGCCAGCGTCCGCATAAACCCCACCAGCGCGTGTTTGGCCGTGGCGTAGGCGCAGATTCCCGCGTCCGACGTGAGGCCGACCACGCTCGAGGTGATCACGATGCTGGCGCCCGTTTCCAGGTACGGCAGGGAGTACTTGCACACGAGGAACGAGCCGCGCACGTGAACGGCGAGGACCTGGTCGAACACCTCGTCCGGGTAGTCCGCCACCGGGGCGATCACACCGCTGATGCCCGCGTTGCTGACCACCACGTCCAGCCGGCCGAACGTCTCGACCGCGCCCGCGACGGCGGCCTTGACCTGTACCGGGTCGGTGACGTCCGCGACCGTCCAGGTGGCGGCGTCGCCGAGGGAGGACGCGCCGGCACTCAGCTCGTCGGCGACGATGCCGACCAGGCAGACCCTGGCTCCTTCGGCAACGAACGCGCGCGCCGTGGCCATGCCGATACTGCCCTCGCCGCCGGTGATGACGGCGACCTTGCCCTGCAAACGCGGTGAAGCGGCCATGCCGCCTATGGTTGCGCCGAGCCGGCGGCCCGTCTTGCACGCCAGCGCACGCCGCTTGACCCCCTGGGTACGGGCTGCGGACCCGGTCAGGGCGATAGGCACCGTCCGTCTGCGGGCGTGGCAAGCCCGTGGCAGGCCCGGTAGTCGCGCGGGCCGACGCCGTAAGCGGCCTTGAACAGGCGGCTGAAGTGCGCCGGGTCCGGGTAGCCCCAGCGCGCCCCGACGGCGGCCACGGGCCGCGTCACGCAGCGCGGATCGCGCAGGTCGTGGCCGCAGTGCTCGAGGCGGCGCTGCCGGATCCAGCCCGCCACGGTGGTGCCGCTGGCGTGGAACAGCTTGTGCAGCTGGCGCAGGGAGATGTGGTGCGCGGCGGCGATCTGGGCGGGTGCCAGCTCGGCGTCGCCCAGGTGCTCCTCGATGAACGCGGTGATCTGCAGCATCAGCGCCCGGTGCGCGATGTCGGGATCGTCGGGCGTGGCGTCCAGCCGCTCGGCGAGGACGGTGCCGAGCAGATCGACCACGTTGCCCGCCAGGCGCATGCCGATCCCGAGGCCCGGCGCGTCGTCCTCGTCGAGCAGATCGGCGATCTTGACCAGGAACGGGCCGATGAGGGCGGCCATGCCACCAGCCTCGCCTGGCAGGCGCGTGGCGGTGAGGCTGGCCAGCCGGTGCTGCGGAAGGCCGAGCATGTCCCTGGGGAAGATGAGCACGAGCATCCGGTGCTCGGTCAGCGCGAGCGTATAGGGCCGGTCGGTGTCGTAGAACGCGAAGTCACCGGCCGTGAGCACCGCCTCCCGGCCGTCCTGGATCAGCACGGCCGTGCCGCGGAGCTGAACGGCGATCTTGTAACAGCCGGCCGGGGCAACCTTGACCAGCCGGGCCGTCCTGAGCGCGGTATGCGGCTCCGCGCGCACCTCGATCAGGCGCAGGCTGCCGAGCTCGGTTCCCCGGAGCCGTCCGAGGAAATCGGCGTCCCCGGCCGGGGTGGAAACCTCCAGCGGGACGAACGCGTCGGACAGAATGTGCTTCCAGTAGTCGAAACGCTGGCCGGGCGGCAGGTCGAGTGTGCGCGCGACATCGGGCATGACTCCTACCTCCTCCGGTAGCCGCGTCTAGCTTGCGGGCGTATGCGCGGATGGTCAAGCGATGTGCCCGGTAGTCCAAGACCGCCAGCGCCGCACCGGCCGACAATGACGCGATCATCGGGCATAGACCTTACGTCCGGAGCGAACAATGACTGATTCAGCGGATATCGGCAAGCGCAGCCAGCTGACCAGGCGCGGCTTCCTCGGCGCGACGGGCCTGGCAGTCGGCGGCGGGCTGGCCAGCCTGGCGGGCTGCTCGAGCGCGCTGAAGTCCTCCACTTCGCCGGGTTCCACGTCCGGCGGGACGATAAAGATCGGGTTCATCAGCCCGGAGACCGGCGCGGACTCGGTGTTCACCCAGTCCAACGGCTATGTGCTCAGCCAGGTGCGCTCGGCGCTCACCAAAGGGCTGACGATCGGCGGCAAGAAGTACTCGGTGGACATCATCTCCGGTGACAGCCAGTCGTCGTCGGCGCGAGCGGCGGCCGTCGCCTCGCAGATGGTGCAGCAGGACTCGGTGGACATGCTGCTCGCCACCGCGACGCCGGACACCGTTATCCCGGTCTCCTCCCAGGCCGAGGCCTCGGGCGTGCCGTGCGTGCTGACGATCTGCCCGTGGGAGCAGTGGTACTACAAGAGCAACGGCGCGGCCAACACGTTCAAGTACTCGTACATGTACTTCCTCGGCAGCCAGGAGGAGACCAACCTGATGGCATCGATCTGGCAGACCGTGTCCACCGACCATGTGGTCGGAGGCCTGTGGCCGGACGACGTCGACGGCGCCACTTTCCAGAAGTACATGACCAAGAAGATCGACAGCCTCGGCTGGAAGGTCGTGCCGTCCGGCGCGTACACCGACGGGCTGTCCGACTTCGCCTCGATCATCGCGAAGTTCAAGGGCGCGGACGTGCAGATCCTGCACGCCGCGCCGATCCCGCCGGACTTCATCACGTTCTGGCGGCAGGCGCACCAGAGCGGGTTCACGCCGAAGATCGCGTCGATCTCGAAGGCGCTGCTGTTCCCCAGCACGGCCACCGCGCTCGGGCCGCTGGTGCAGAACATAATGTCGCCGCTGTGGTGGACGCCGCAGTTCCCGTACAAGTCCTCGCTCGACGGCACCTCGGCGTCGGCCTTCGCGGCGAACTACAAGACGGCCACCGGGAACGAGTGGACCCAGCCGATGGGGTTCAACTACGCGATCTTCGAGATCGCGGTCGCCGCGTTGAAGGCGTCCGGCGACCCGAAGAACGGCAACGCCGTGGCCCACGCCCTGGGCACGCTCGAGGGCGAGACGATCACCGGGAAGTACGACTTCGCCACCGGCCCGGTGCCGCACGTGTCCGAGGTTCCCGAGCTGATGGCGCAGTGGCGCCTGGTGTCCGGCACTCCTGAGCTGGTCGTCATCAACAACTCGCTGCTGCCCGCCGTGCCGGTGGCGGGTTCCCTAGAGCTTCTATGAGCGTTCCGGCGCTGGAGGTCACCGACGTCGCCAAGAGCTACGGCTCGCTGCCCGTGCTCGGCTCGGTCTCGCTGACCGTTGCGCCGGGTGAGGCCGTGGGCGTCGTCGGCCCGAACGGCGCCGGCAAGACCACCCTGCTCGACCTGCTGACCGGAACCGGGACGTGCGACGCCGGGCGGGTGCTGCTGCACGGCAGGGACGTGACGCGGCTGGCGCCGCCGCTGCGGGCCAGGATGGGCCTTGGCCGCACGTTCCAGGTACCGCGGCCGCTGGCCGGCCTGACCGTGTTCGAGAACGCGCTCGTCGGGTCCATGCGGGCCGCCGGGCTGCGCGGGCGGCACGCGTACGGGGCGGCGTACGAGGCCCTGGCCGTGACCGGCATGGCCGACCGGGCCAACACGCGGGCGGGCTCGCTGCGCCTGCTCGACCGCAAGCGCCTGGAACTGGCGCGCGCGCTGGCGATGCGGCCGCGCGTCCTGCTGCTCGACGAGATCGCGGGCGGCCTGAGCGACCCCGAGACCGAGGCGCTGATCGGGACGATCCGCGCGGTGAACGAGGCCGGCACCGCGATCATCTGGGTGGAGCACGTGCTCCGGGTGCTCACCGCGGTGGTCACCCGGCTGTCGTGCCTGGCCGGCGGGCAGATCATCGCCGACGGGGCGCCCTCCGACGTCCTGGCCAGCGACGCGGTGCGGACCGCCTTCCTCGGCGGCGGGGTGCTGTGAGCGCGGCAGCGGCCGAGCAGGCAAGGACGGAGGCTCCGCTGCTGGAGATCACGGATCTCGACGTGTTCTACGGGGACTTCCAGGCGCTCTTCGGCGTGTCGATGTCGGTGACGCAGGGGTGCGCGACCGCGCTCGTCGGCGCCAACGGCGCGGGCAAGAGCACGCTGCTGCGCACGATCGCGGGCGCGGAGGCCGCCTCGGCTGGCGCCGTGTCCTACGGGGGCGCAGACATCACGTCGGCTCCGCCGCACCGGCGCATCGGCCGCGGCATCGCCCTGGTGCCGGAGGGCCGCAAGCTGTTCCCGAGCCTGACCGTGGAGGAGAACATCCAGGTGGGCGCCGCCGCGGCCGCCTCTGCCGAGTGGCCACTGCAGCGGATCTACGACACGTTCCCCATGATCGCCGGCCGGCGCAGGCAGCGTGCGTCCACGCTGTCCGGCGGCGAGCAGCAGGCGGTGGCGATCGCGCGGGCGCTGGCCGCTGGGCCGTCCCTGCTGCTGCTCGACGAGATCTCGCTCGGGCTGGCGCCGGTCGTGGTCGAGGGGCTGTACGAGACGCTCTCCGCGCTGCGGTCGGCCGGGGCCACGATCGTGCTCGTCGAGCAGGATCTGCGGCGCGCGATGGACGCCTGCGACGACGTGGTATGCCTGCTCGAGGGGCGGGTCGCGCTGGCGGCTCCGATCGCGGACGTCACCAGGGATCAGGTCGTCGCCGCCTACTTCGGTGAGGGCCGCCGGTGAACTGGGTCAACGCGGTCATCCAGGGCATGCTGCTCGGCGGCCAGTACGCGCTCATCGCGTGCGGGCTGTCGCTGACGTTCGGCGTGATGCGGATCGTGAACCTGGCGCACGGCGACCTGGCCGTGTGCGGTGCCTATCTCGGGCTGGTCCTGTCGTCCGCGCTCGGTGTGCCGGTCTGGGTCACGCTGCCGCTGCTGCTGCCCGCGGCGTTCGGCGTCGGCATGGCGCTGCAGTTGCTGCTCTTCGGCCGGGCGCTGCGGCACGGGGCGCTCGCTCCGGTGCTGGTGACGTTCGGGCTGTCGGTGATGATCGAGAACCTGCTGCAGGTGGCCGCGACCTCGGACCCCCGCGGCCTGGCCGGAGGGTCCCTGGCGCTGGCCAGCTTCCACATCACCAGCGGCATCACCGTGTCCTGGCTGTTCCTGACCGCGTTCCTCACCGCGTGCGCGGTCCTTTCCGGCCTGCAGCTGAGCCTGTCCCGCACCTCGTGGGGCCGTGAGGTGCGCGCGATCGCCGACGACCTGGACACCGCGAGGCTGGTCGGGATCCGGGTACGGCCCGTGTTCGCGACCGTGGCCGGCATCGCGATCGCCACCGCGGCCCTGGCCGGCGCGTTCATCGGCACGATCGGCACGTTCGACCCGCAGACGGGCACCGACGTCCTGATCTTCGCGTTCGAGGCGGTCGTCATCGGCGGCATCGGCTCGCTGTGGGGCACCCTCGCCGGCGGGGTCGCTCTCGGGGTCACTCAGGTGGTGGTCGGCGAGGTCAACCAGGCGTACGCGGTCCTCGCCGTGAACCTGCTGTTCCTCGCCGTGCTCACGGTCCGGCCCGGCGGGCTGTTCACCAGCCGCCAGGCAGCGCGCGAGATCCAGGGTCAGGGGGCGGCCGGATGAAGCGGAACTCGGCGGTCGGCTCGCTCGGCAGCCAGGCCCCGGTGACTGCGGTTCCGGTCAGCCGGTGGAGCCGGAGTGCGACGGGCTTCACCGGGTTCTGCGTGCTCGCGGTGGCGTTCATGGCCGTGATCCCGTTCGTGATCGGTGGCCCGGCAGAGCAGCCGCTGATCACGCTGCTCACGTTCGTCGCGATGGCGAGCCTGTGGAACCTCCTGGCCGGGTTCAGCGGGCTGACCTCGTTCGGCCAGCAGGCCTACATCGGCGTCGGCGCCTACGCCCTCTACCTGGTCGCGGAGCGTGGGATCAACCCGTTCGGCGGCATCGCCGCTGCCGCGGTCATCGCCGCGGTCGTCGCGCTGCCGGTGTCCGCGCTGGTGATCCGCCTGTCGGGCGGGTACTTCGCCGTGGCCACGCTGGTCGTGGCGGGCACGTTCCAGATCATCGCCACGCTGTCGCCCTCGGTCGGCGGGACCACCGGCGTGAGCGTGCCCGGGCTGGCCGGCTACGGCGACGTGCTCCGCGAGGCGCTGACCTACTGGGCGACGCTCGTCGTCGCCGTGGTTAGCGTGGCCGGGGTCTACCTGCTGGTGCGGCATACGTTCGGGCTCGACGCCAGGGCCGTCAGCAGCGACCCGGTCGCCGCTGCCAGTTCCGGCGTCCGGGTGGGGCGGATCCGGCTGCTGGCCTACGTGGTGGCTGCGGGCGGAGCCGGGGCTGTCGGCGCGCTGATCGCGCTGCAGACCCTCTACGTGGAGCCCACCTCGATCTTCAGCATCCAGTACAGCGTGTACATGCTTTTCATGGTGCTGATCGGGGGCATGGGAACGATCGAGGGCCCGATCCTCGGCGCGCTGGTGCTGTTCTTGCTGCAGGAGACGCTGTCCGCATACGGCGCCTGGTACCTGGTGATCGTCGGCGGCCTCGCGGTGGCCGCAACGCTGGCCGCCTCCCGCGGGCTGTGGGGGCTCGCCAGCGAGCGGTTCGGCTGGTCGCTGCTCCCGGTCGGCTACCGGGTCCGCCACCTGCCCTCGCCGGGACGGGTCAGCGGTCGGGCCGCACCAGCGCCGAAGGCGTGACCATGACCGGGAACGGGAGGACCGCCCGGGACGCCTCGTCCCCCGCGACCCTGGCCACCTCCTGATACCGGCCGTCGCGGAGCCACCCTGGCTACCGCCTCGCGGCGGAGCGCGCCACGAGCCTGCCCGAGCGCCGCTATCTAGAGTCCCGCGCCGCCCGGCTGGCGGGGCACGTCCGATGGCACGCCGACCACCGCCCCGCGGCGATCGACCTCCAGCGTGCGGACCTGCCACGCGACGCCGGTCTGCCTGGCGAGCGGCGGCACGGCGGCCGGGCCCGGGTGCGTTCCCGTCACGCTCAGCGCGAGTACCGACGGCCCGGCACCGGACACCACCGCCGGGATTCCGGCGGCCCGCAGCCGGGCGATCAGGTCGGCCGTTGCCGGCATCGCGACGGCGCGGTACCGCTGGTGCAGCAGGTCCTCGGTCCCGGCCATGAGCAAGCCCGGGTTCGCGGTCAGCCCGGTGATCAGCAGCGCCGCTCGGGCCGCGTTCGCCGCCGCGTCCGCGTGCGGCACCGACGCGGGGAGCAGCCCGCGCGCGGTGTGGGTCAGCATGGGATCGGCCGGAACGCACAGCACCGGGGTCAGCCCGTCGACCGGCTCGAGCCGGGCCGCCTCGGCGCCCGCGGCCGACGTCCAGGCGATCGTGAGGCCGCCGGCGAGGCACGCCGCGACGTTGTCGGGATGCCCCTCGATGCGGGAAGCGAGCCGCAGCAGCTCCGGGCCGTCGAGGCCGTCGCCATCGGGACTGAGCGCTCGTGCGGCCAGCACGCCGGCCACGATCGCGCCCGCCGACGAGCCGAGCCCGTAACCCTGCGGTATCGCGTTGGTGCAGCGCAGCCCGATCCCCGGCGGCTGGCCGCCGAGCAGGCTGAACGCGGCCCGCATGGCCTGCATCACCAGGTGCGCGTCGTCGGCCGCCACGGTGTCCTCGCCCACACCCGACACCTTGATCGCGACGCCGTCGGCGATGATCCGGGCCTCGACCACGTCGTGCAGGCCCAGCGCCAGGCCCATGGCATCGAACCCCGGCCCCAGGTTCGCGCTGGTCGCTGGGACCCGGACGGTTACCGGTCGGTCTGGCCAGTTCATCGGGTCGGCCTCACGCCAGCCCGAGCTCCGCGGCCGCGGCGTGCGCGTCGGCCTGGATGGTCACCGGCGCCGGGGCGGCGGACACCGCCCAGTCCGGCTCCTTGAGCCCGTGGCCGGTGATCGTGCAGACCACCCGCAGGCCCTCGGCGAGCTGGCCCCGCTCCCTGGCCTGGAGCAGGCCAGCAACGCCGGCGGCGGAGGCGAGCTCGCCGAACACGCCTTCGCGCCGCGCCAGCAACCGGTAGGCGGCGAGGATCTGCCGGTCGGTAACGGACTCGATCAGGCCGCCGGACTCGTCTCTCGCCGCCCTGGCGAGATGCCACGAGGCGGGGTCCCCGATCCGGATCGCGGTAGCGATCGTCGAGGGGGCCGTGACCGGCCTGCCCGACACGATCGGCGCCGCGCCGCTGGCCTGGAAGCCGAACATGCGGGGCCGCCTCGTCGCCCGGCCCAGGCCCGCGTACTCGGTGTAGCCCTTCCAGTGGGCGGAGATGTTGCCGGCGTTGCCGACCGGCAGGCAGTGCACGTCGGGGGCGTCGCCGAGCGCGTCGATGACCTCGAACGCCGCGGTTTTCTGGCCCTCGAGCCGGTCCGGGTTCACGGAGTTGACCAGGGCGACGTTGTAGTCGACCGCGAGCTTGCGCACGAGTTCCAGGCAGTCGTCGAAGTTCCCGTCGACCTGCAGCAGCCGCGCGCCGTGCACCAGCGCCTGGGCCAGCTTGCCGAGCGCGATGTTGCCGCGCGGCACGAGGACGGCGCAGGTCAGGCCCGCTCTCGCCGCGTAGGCCGCGGCGCTGGCGCTGGTGTTGCCCGTGGACGCGCAGATCACGGCCGTCGCGCCGCGGCCGGCCGCCGTGCTGACGGCGACGGTCATGCCGCGGTCCTTGAACGACCCGGTCGGGTTGCCGGCCTCGACCTTGAGGTACACGTCACACCCGGTCATCTCGGACAGCGCGGCCGCCCGGATCAGCGGCGTCCCGCCCTCGCCGAGCGTGATCACCGGGGTGTCCGGGGTCACCGGCAGCAGGCTGCGGTACTCGGCGATCACACCTCGCCACTGCGCGGCGGCCATCACCGATCCCCCGCCCCCTCCCCATCCCCCTTCATTCGCCGGCTTCGCCCTCGACCCGCAGCACGCTGTCGACGGCGCGCACCGCTTGCATCGCGGACAGGTCGGCCACGGTGGCGGCGAGCGCCGACTCGCGGGCCGTGTGCGTGACGATCACCAGGTAGGCCTCGTCACCGTGGCCCTCCTGGCGCACCGCCTGGATCGACACGTCGTGCCGGGCGAACGCCTCGGCGACCGGGGCGAGCACCCCGGGCCGGTCGGCCACGTCGAGGGCGACGTGGTACCTGGTCATCGCCTGGGACATGGGCAGCACGGGCAGTTCGGCGTAGCTCGGCGCGTCCGGGCCCCGGATCCCGGCGACCCGGTTGCGGGCAACCACGACAAGGTCGCCGAGCACCGCGCTCGCGGTCGGCCCGCCGCCGGCTCCCGCGCCGTAGAACATCAGCCGCCCGGCCGACTCGGCCTCGACGAACACCGCGTTGTACGCGCCGCGCACGGAGGCCAGCGGGTGATCCCTGGAGATCATCGCCGGGTGCACCCGGACCGAGATCCCGTCGTCGCTGCGCTCACAGATCGCCAGCAGCTTGACCACGCAGCCAAGCACCCGGGCGCCCGCGATGTCGGCGGCGGTCACCGCGGTGATCCCCTGCCGGTACACGTCGGCCGTGGACACCCGGGTGTGGAACGCCAGGCTGGCGAGGATCGCCGCCTTGGCGGCGGCGTCGTACCCGGCGACGTCGGCGGTCGGGTCGGCCTCGGCATAGCCAAGCGCCTGCGCCTCGGCCAGCGCGTCGCCGAACTCGGCGCCCGAGCTGTCCATCCGGTCCAGGATGTAGTTCGTCGTCCCGTTCACGATCCCGAGCACCCGGCGTACCGCGTCACCGGCCAGCGACTCCCGCAGCGGCCGCAGCAGCGGGATCGCCCCGGCCACCGAGGCTTCGTAGTAAAGGTCGGCGCCGTGCTCGCGCGCCGCGGCGTGCATCACCGCGCTGTCGCTGCCGAGCAGGGCCTTGTTCGCGCTCACCACCGACTTGCCGGTACGCATCGCCGCCAGCAGCAACTCGCGGGCCGGCTCGATGCCGCCGATCATCTCGACCACGATGTCGACATCGGGACGGGTCACCAGCGCCATGGCGTCGGTCGTGACGAGGTCGGGGCCCACTCCGGCGGTCTGCGCACGCCCGCCGGGATCACGGACCGCCACGCCGACGACCTGCAGCGGCGCGCCGACCCGGGCCGCCAGGTCGGTAGCCTGCTCGCGAAGCAGCCGGAACACCTCGGAGCCGACCGTGCCGCAGCCGAGCAGAGCCACCCGAAGCGGCCCGCGCTGCGGCATGCGATCACCGCTCGCTGCCATCGATGTCTCCTCCGCTGCGAAGCTCTCGAGCCCGGTCACGTTTCGACAAAGGCTATCTACCGGCAGGCACGGGCGTCACCACGGCCACCGGGCCTCAGGCTGTCGGGCCGCTGCCGAGCCAGCCGCGCCTCTTGAACAGGATCAGCAGCAGGATGATCGCGACAACCTCGGAACCGATGCCGAGGAAGAGGAACCAGGGGAGGCTCGTCTGCAGGTGGCCTGTCAGCCAGGCGAAGTTCTGCCCGAAGAACCCGGTCAGGAAGCCCAGCGGGAGGAAAACGGTGGCGATGATGGCCAGTTGCTTCATGACCACGTTGAGCCGGTTCGAGACCATCGACAGGTGCGTGTCCATGACGCCGCTGATCAGGTCACGTTCCGCGTCTACCTGGTCGCTGATGCGGATGAGGTGATCGTAGAGGCTACGGAAATAAGCCGTCCCCTTGCTGTTCATCCCGGGGATCGTGACCATGCCTGCGTTGACGCTGGCAATCATGTCGCGCTGGGGCGTGATGACCTTGCGGATGTCCATGACCTCCCGCTTCATGTCGAAGAGGGTCCCGAGCTGTTCCTCGGTCGGGTTCTTCAGGATCGCTCCCTCGAGGCTGTCGATCGAGTCGTCGAAGGCAGAGAGCACAGGGAAGAACGAGTCGACCAGGGTATCCATGATCAGGTAGAAGATCACCACCTGCGGCGCCGCCACCTCCGAGGCGTGGTGACCGCTGATGCGGTCGTGCACCGTGGCCAGCGCCGGGCAGTTCCCCTGGTGAAGGGTGATGATGAATTTCTTGGTGATGAAACAGTGCACCTCAGCCACGCTCTTCCCGTCATCGGCGATGCCGAAGGTGATGACGTGGACGAAGTCGTCGTACTCGTCGATCCGGGCCCGCTGGCCGAACCGGTCTGCCGCCTCCACCGCCAGCGGGTGGAAATGAAATGTGTCCGTCAGCAGGGCCGTGACGTCGTCATCGGGCCCCGGGTCGTGGAGGTCGAGGTCGAGCCAGAAGAACTCACCGCCGGCGACGGCCTCCTCGATATTCTGCTGGGTGGGGTCGGTGGCCTTCCCGTCCTGCCTGAGCGTACCTTTCATGGGGAACTATCCCTTTCATGCCGAAAGCTATCTCGATCAGGAGCCCGGTGCCCCAGGGTCAGGTCCGGCTGACCCCACGGGCCCGACCGGCCCGTCCGCGGCAACCTGGCCATCCGCAGCCGCATCCACGGCGACAATGTCAGCCGGCGAGGCGCCCAGCCGGCGTTCGACGTCGGCCAGCCGCTCGCTGATCACCGACAGCCGCTGGCCCAGGTCGGCATGGCCTCGTTGGTACTCCTGCCTGTTGGCGTCCGTGTGCTCCTTGACGAACACCGAGGCGACGGTGGCCGTGAGCACGCCGATGAGGCCGATACCGACCAGCATCAGCACCACGGCGACGGCCCGGCCTCCCTCAGTGGTGGGATACCGGTCCCCATAGCCGACGGTGGTGACGGTGACGATGGCCCACCACAGAGCGTCGGGGTAGCTGTGGATGTTGCTGTCCTTGGCCTTCTCCTCGAACAGCAGCACCAGCCAGGCCCCGGCGAACAGCGTGGCGGTGGCGGCGATGAGCACACGGAACAGGCTGTGGTGCTCGAGCACGGCCTCCACGCGCAACGCCCCCTCGCGAGCAAGCAGGGACGTCTTCTCGATCCCGACCAGGTGCCAGCCCTGGAGCGGCGGCACGATCACGGTCGCCGGCTCGACCCACCGCCTCCTGAGGTAGCCGCGGCGGTCGGGACTGATCACCAGGCGCACCGCGTACTCCGCCAGCAGGAGCACCCACAGGGCGAACAGGATGGCCACCAGGACAGCGGGGGCAGCGCCGGTCACGCTGGTTGTGCCAATGATGATGGCGATGACCAGCCAGGCGATGCCGAGCAGGGTCATCGGGTACTTGGTGACCCGTTCGATGTCGTCAACGAGGTCGTTGCGCCCGCCCGAGGGCTTGGCGCCGGCAATGATCTGGCGCCGCCGCTCCTCCCGGCGGCTCTTCTCCTCGAGGCGTTCGCGCTCCAGCCGTTCCAGCCGCTGGATGCGCTCTATGGAGGACGGCTGCTTGGCCGTTTCGGATCTGCCTGGCGTGCTCACATCGGTGACGTCCCCACAAACGAATGTCGTCGCCCAGCCGACGAGTCAGTCATGTCGTGGTTTGAATGTTATTGCCCATTGCCCCGCCGGTCGGCCAACGTGAGCAGGTCAGGCTCCGCCCGGGGCTGACGCATAGCGCACCCGGCGGGCGCCCGCCGACGGTAGCGCGTCGGGCATCCCTGAAGCGGGGATCGAGGCCCTGAAGGAACAGCCGAATCAGCTCCGCGATTGGGTCTGCGACCGGGCGCTCAGCCGACGTGGTGAAGAGCTCGGCGACCTTCTCGAACATTTCGTCTCTGCCCTTACTCACCAGCTTCTCCAGGTTGTCTGGCTTGCCCTCCAGCCACCACAGGCGAGCCAGTATCGGCGTGGACAGGACCTGATCAGCCAGGCAGAGGCCGATAACACATAGGCAATACAGGGGACAAGCGCGGTCACGGTTGCCGACCGCATGCCCCCCCAGCACGGCCAGCTCACCGACGATGTCAGTAACTCCCCCGCGGCCTCGCGGTGGCGAAGGCAGCGTTACCGGAGCCGGTGAGCGCCGGCCGAGGGCAGCGCGTCGAGGAACCGGGGCGGCCTCCAGCCGCGGGTGGCGTAGGCGTCCTCGATGCCGGCCCGTACGTCGTCGCCCCGTGGTGCAGGAACGAGCGCGATCACCGACCCGCCGAAGCCGCCGCCGGTCATCCGGGCGCCCAGCGCGCCGGTGCCGATCGCCGCCTCGACCGTGGCGTCGGCCTGCGGCCAGGAGATCTCGAAGTCGTCCCGCAGCGAGGCGTGCGAGGCGGTCAGCAGCGGGCCGATGCGCGTCGCCTCGCCGACGCGCATCAGGCCCACCGTCTCCAGGACCCGGGCGTTCTCGGTGACCACGTGCCTGGCCCGCCGGCGCAGCACCGGATCGCCGAGGCGCTCGACGCGCTCGAGGCCGCCGGGAGCGTCGGTCACGTCCCGCAGCGATGTCACGCCGAGCGCCCGGGCCGCGTCCTCGCAGGAACGCCGGCGCTCGGCGTACCGCCCGTCGGACAGGGCGTGCCTTACCCGGGTGTCGATGACCAGCAGCACCAGCCCGACCGCCGCCAGGTCGAACGGCACTGCGCTGGTCTCGCCGCTGCGGCAGTCGAGCAGCAGCGCGTGGCCCCGCTCGCAGAGCAGCGAGGCGGACTGGTCCATGATCCCGCTGGGCACCCCGACGAACTCGTTCTCCGCGCGCCGGGCGAGGGTGGCCAGTTCTCTGCGGTCCACGCTCAGCCCGTACAGCTCGGTGAGCGCCAGCGCCGTTGCGCACTCCAGGGCCGCCGACGACGACAGCGCGGCGCCGCGCTCGAGATCGGCTTCGATCGCGATGCTGACCCCCCCGACGGGGCTGCCGGCCGCGAGCAGCGCCCAGGCGACGCCGGCCGGGTACGCCGCCCAGCCGCCTGGCCGCCCGGGGGCAAGCGCATCGAGCCGAACCTCGGCCGGAGCGTCAGGAGCCTGGTGGGACCGCAGCTCGAGGACCCCGTCATCGCGCGCGGACGCGGCGGCGCGCACGCCCTGGGCGAGGGCAAACGGAAGCACGAAGCCGTCGTTGTAGTCGGTGTGCTCCCCGATCAGGTTGACCCGGCCGGGGGCATGCCACACACCGTCCGGCTCCGCGGCGTAGCACTCGGCGAACCAGTGCGCCGCCGCGTGGGCGGCCACACCACCCACCCCTCCATCCCCCTTCGCCGCGCTCACGGCGCCGATCCACCGGCCGGGGCCGCCTCGGCCGCCCCGCCCGTCCCGGTCGCCGGAGCTGCGAGCTGAGCGAACGCCCACGCGTCCGCGACCATCGACCGCAGGTTGTGCTCCGCGCTCCAGCCGAGGTCCGTGGCGATCGCCTCGGACGACGCGATGAGAACCGCCGGGTCGCCGGGCCGCCTGGGCGCCACCTGCGCCGGGATATCGAGCCCGGTAACCTCCCGGCAGGCGGCCAGGACCTCCCGGTTGGAGTATCCAGTCCCGCTGCCCAGGTTGTAGATCGCGTGCCGCCCGGCCGCCGTGGCGTCAAGGGCCAGCAGATGCGCGCGCGCCAGGTCCGACACGTGGATGTAGTCCCTGACGCAGGTCCCGTCCGGGGTCGGGTAGTCGTCGCCGAAGAGCTGGATACCCTCGCCGCGGCGCGCGGCGGCCAGCACCGTGGGGATCAGGTGCGTCTCCGGGCTGTGCCGCTCGCCACGCCAGGTGCCGGACGCGTCGGCCTGGGCGCCGGCGACGTTGAAGTACCGGAGGCTGACCGCGCCGATCTGATGCATGCGCGCGTACTCGGTCAGCGCGGTGTCCACAGCGACCTTGGACTCGCCGTACGGGCTGGTCGGCCGGACCGGGTCGGTCTCCACGATCGGGATCCGCTCCGGCTCGCCGTACACGGCCGCGGTCGAAGAAAAGACGATCTTGCGGGTCCCCGCGACGCGCATGGCCTCGAGCAGCGCCAGCGTTCCGCCGAGATTGTTGTCCCAGTACCGGTCCGGGTGCGCGACCGACTCGCCGACCAGTGACTTGGCGGCAAAATGCAGCACCGCGTCGACGCCAGTGGCCAGCACCGCCGCGGCGTCGTCCCCGCGGATCGAGCCGCGGCGGAACGCGACGCCGGCGGGTACAGCGTCCGCGTGGCCGGTGGACAGGTCGTCGAGCACGACCACGTCGTGGCCACTCTCGGCGAGCTGCGCCGCCACGACGCTCCCGATATAGCCTGCTCCCCCGGTGACGAGCAGCCTCATGCCGACGCCCCTTCTCCCAGCGTCCGCAGCCTGGCCGCTGCGGCCTCGGGTGCGATGTCGTTGGTGAAGGCTCCCATACCGGACTCCGAGCCGGCCAGGTACTTCAGCTTGTCCGGCGCACGGCGGATCGTGAACAGCTCGAGGTGCAGCGCGAACCCCGATTCGCCGGCGTGGGCTGGCGCCTGGTGCCAGCCGGAGATGTACGGCGCCGGGGCGTCGAAGAGCCGGTCGAACCGGCACAGCAGGTCCAGGTAGAGATCGCAGAACTCGTGCATCTCGGGCGACCCCAGCGCCTGCAGGTCCGGCATCCGCCGGCGCGGGTAGAGGTGCACCTCGTATGGCCAGTGCGCCGCGTGCGGCACGAACGCGACCCAGTGCTCGCCGGCGAGCACGACCCGGGAACCGTTGGCAAGCTCGGCCGCAAGCACGTCGTCGAACAGGTTCCGGCCGGTGTCCCGCTCGTAAGCTCCGCCCATCGCGACCATCCGCGACGTGCGCGGGGTGACGAACGGGTAGGCGTAGATCTGGCCATGCGGGTGGCTCAGCGTGACCCCGATCTCGCGGCCCCGGTTCTCGAAGCAGTACACCTGCTCGACCCCTGGCAGCGCGGCGAGCGCGGCGCTGCGGTCGATCCACGCGGCGAGCACGAGCGCCGCCTGGTCGTGGCCGAGGTCCGCGAACGAGGCGTTGTGGTCCGGGCTGAAGCAGACCACCTCGCACCGGCCGTTTCCCGGACGGGTCGCGAGCAGGCCGTCCGGCCCCTCCGCGCCGGCCCCAGCCGCGCCGCCCCCGGGGACCACGCCCCCCTCCCATGCGCCGCCCCCGGGCACCATGCCCCCCTCCCATGCGCCGCCCCCGGGCACCAGCGAGGGGAACCGGTTCTCGAACACCACCACCTGGTAGCCGGGCGCGGGGATCTCGGTGAGCCGGTCCGGCGTGGAGGGATCCAGCGGGCAGTGGTCGGCCGGCGGCAGGAAGGTGCGGTCCTGCCGGTGGCCGGCCACGATCACCCACTCACCGAGCAGCGGGTCGTGGCGCACCTGCGACGAGACCTCGGTCCTCGGGAGCGGCCGCCGGTCGGGGTGGCGGGCCTCCTCGTCTGCGTGATCGCCGAAGTAGATCAGCTCACGGCCGTCGGCAAGGGTGATCGAGGCCTTCTGCACCATCAGCCGACGTCCAGCCGCAGCAGGTCATCGGTGGTCTCGCTGCGCAGCAGGATCCGCGTGGCGCCGTCCCGCACCGCGACCACCCCGGGCCGGGGCACGAGGTTGTAGTTGCTGGCCATCGACCGGCAGTACGCGCCGGTGGCCGCCACGGCCACCAGGTCTCCGTCGGCGACGTCGGCCGGCAGGTACGTGTCCCTGACCACGATGTCCCCGCTCTCGCAGTGCCGGCCGACCAGCCTGCACAGCAGCGGCGGCGCGTCCGACTCCCGCGATGCGAGCACGCACGTGTAGTCGGCGTCGTAGAGGGCCGTGCGGATGTTGTCGCTCATCCCCCCGTCCACGCTCACGTACGTGCGCAGCCCGTCGACGTCCTTGACGGTGCCGACCCGGTACAGCGTGACCGTGCCGGGGCCGGCGATCGCCCGTCCCGGCTCGACGGTGAGCCGCGGCGCGGCCAGGCCCGCCGCGCGGCACTGCGAGTCCACGATCTCGCGGAGGTTCTGCGCGACGACCTTGATGTCGGCCGGGTCGTCGCCGTGCACGTAGGCGATGCCGAAGCCGCCGCCCAGGTTCAGCTCGCCGATCTCGATCCCCCGGGCCTGGAGGATCCGGACCGCGAGCTCGAGGACCCGGTGCGCGGCGACCTCGAAGCCCGCCGTGTCGTAGATCTGCGAGCCGATGTGCGAATGCAGCCCAGCGAACTCGAGCACCTCGCTGGCCAGCAGCCGCCGGACCGCCTCGTCGGCGGCTCCCGATGCGAGCGAGAAGCCGAATTTCTGGTCGTCGTGCGCCGTGGCCACGAACTCGTGCGCGGCTGCCTCAACGCCGGTGGTGACGCGCACCAGGATCCGGGACCGCTGACCAGACCCGGGGGAAGCTACCCGTTCCAGGCGGTCGATCTCGTCGAACGAGTCCACCACGATATGCCCCACGCCGACGGACAGGGCCCGGTCCAGCTCTTCGGTCAGCTTGTTGCTGCCGTGCATGGTGATCATCGCCGGGTCGACGCCGGCCCGCAGCGCGACCTCGAGCTCGCCGCCGGTGCACACGTCGACCCCGAGGCCCTCCTCGCTGACCCAGCGCAGCACCGCGCGGCAGCAGAACGCCTTGGCCGCGTAGAACACCCCGGCTTCGTCTCCGAACGCGTCGACGAACTCGCGGCACCGGGAGCGGAAGTCCGCCTCGTCGCAGACGAACATCGGCGTGCCGTGCTCGGCGGCCAGGTCGCGGACGTCGACGCCGCCGATCACGAGCACGCCGCCGCTGCGGTGCGCGGTGCGCGGCCAGATCGCCGGGTCGAGCTCGTTGACGTCACGCGGCGGCAGCGGCGGGTGATCGGGTGGCAGCACGTCGGCGTGACGCGGGCCGGCAGGATGGGCGACACGGCTCATGGGACCTAATGCTAGGGGCGCGCGGCCGGCCGGACCGCTAGGCTGCTGCCTGATCAAGGAGATATCGGCTAAAGGGGGCACAATGGCGCTATTTGGAAACCGGCCGGCTGGCGACGCGGCCACGTGGGAGCCGCAGGTCGCCGAAGGCAGGCTGGCGCAGACCGCCGGTTCCGACCCATCCGGGGTGTTCACCTCCGACCTGTCGGTATCCGAGTACGTGCTGCTCGGCGAGGCCGGGTTCGAGCCCCTCGGCTTCGTGGTCGGCTCGTCGATCTACCACGTCGGGCTGCAGGTGGGGCGCTGGTCGCAGAATCAGGAACTCCAGGTGCTCAGCCAGGCGATGTACAACGCCAGGGAACTGGCCATGGCCCGCATGCAGGCGGAGGCCAGCCACCTGGACGCCGATGGGATCGTCGGGGTGGAACTACGCATGCAGATGTACGCCTGGGGCCAGAGCGTGCTCGAGTTCGTCGCCACCGGCACCGCGGTGCGGGCACTGGCGGGAACCCGCGCGCACCGCGCGCCCGACGGCAGCGCGTTCACCTCCGACCTGTCCGCGCAGGACTTCTTCCGGCTGCTCGCGGCCGGGGCCGTGCCGGTCGCGTTCGTGCTCGGCACGTGCGTGTATCACATCGCGCATCAGTCGGTCATGCAGACGCTGCGGCAGGCCGGCCAGAACCAGGAGATGATCCAGTTCACCCAGGGCGTCTACGAGGCGCGCGAGCTGGCCCTGTCCCGCATGCAGGCCGAGGCGACCCAGGTGCGCTCGTCGGGCATCGTTGGGGTCAACGTCGCCGTCTCCAACCACGTCTGGGGCGAGCACGCCACCGAGTTCCTGGCGACCGGCACCGCGATCCGCCGCCTGGCCGACGAGCACCGCCTGCCCGAGACCTCCCCCAAGCCCACCTTCACCCTCGGCCTCGACAGGTAGGGCACGCTCGCCAGCCACCCACCCCAGCAGCCACCAACCCGACCGCCCGGCAACCGCCCTCACCTCAGCCGCCCCGCCACCCCAGCGCCCGCCACCGAGCCACCCCGACCATGATCAATGTACCTATTGACGGGTCCTAGGCCGCCGTTTGGTTCATCCATGAATTCCGCGGGGCCGGGTAGCGTGCGAGTCGTGACTGAGATTGCCGAGTATTACCGCGAGCGGGCGGCCGAGTACGACGCCGTATACGACAAACCCGAGCGCCAGGAGGACCTGGCCAGGCTGCGCGGCCAGCTGCCACCGCTGGTCGCAGGGCTGCGGGTGCTGGAGATCGCGGCGGGCACGGGCTACTGGACCGGCGTGCTGTCCCGGTCCGCCGCCGCGATCACCGCCACCGACCTGTCCGCCGAGACGCTCGAGCTGGCGCGGGCGCGCGAGTACGGCGGGGCCGCCGTGACGTTCCGGCTCGCGGACGCGTACGCGCTCGGCGACGTCCCCGGGGAGTTCGCCGCGGCGTTCGCGGGATTCTTCTGGTCCCACGTGCTGCGCGCGGACCTGCCGCGGTTCCTGGCTGGCCTGAGTGAGCGCCTCGGCTCCGGGGCGAAGCTGATCGTCGTCGACAACCGCTACGTGCCGGGCAGCAACCACCCGGTCAGCCGCACCACCGAGGCTGGCGACACCTACCAGCGCCGGACGCTGAACGACGGGCGCAGCTACGAGATCGTGAAGAACTTCCCCGGCCGCGAGCAGTTCACCGCCGACGTCGCCGGCGTGGCCGACGACGTGCGCTGGACGGAGCTTCCCTACTACTGGCTGGCCACCTGCGTGCTGCGCTGACGGCCTGCGCTGGCTGCCCCGCGTCCTGCGCTGTCTGCCCCGCGTCCTGCGCTGGCGCTCACATCTCCGGCCAGCAGTGCACCGGCTCGTTGGTGCGTGACTGCTCGATGTACGCGAGCGTCATCAGCCGCAGCGCCTCCTGGCGCGCGATCCCGTGCCGGCCGGCCAGCGCGCGGACGGCGTCGGTCTGCCAGGTCGCGCCGGTCCGGCAGCACAGGCAGCGCTGCTCGATGATGCCGAGCAGGCGCTTGGCGTCGCCGGGATCCACGCCCCACAGCTCGAGCCCGTCGGCCGCCAGCGGCAGCAGGCGGCGAAGCACGAGCTCGGTCACCGGGACCTCGCCGAGGCCGGGCCAGTACAGTCGGGCATCGATGCCGTGCCTGGCGCCCTCGGCGAGGTTGTCGGCCGCCGCCTTGAACGACATCTGCGTCCAGACCGGCCGCTCGGCCTCGGCGAGCGCCCGGACGAGGCCGCAGTAGAACGCGGCGTTGGCCATGATGTCGGTGACCGTCGGGCCGGCCGGCAGCACCCGGTTCTCCACCCGCAGGTGCGGCAGCCCGTTCACCACGGCGTAGACCGGCCGGTTCCACCGGTAGATCGTGCCGTTGTGCAGCGTCAGCTCGGCGAGCTGTGGGGCCCGCCCGTCGTCGAGCGCCGCCACGGGATCCTCGTCATCGACCAGTGGCAACAGCGCCGGGAAGTAGCGCAGGTTCTCCTCGAACAGGTCGAACACCGACGTGATCCAGCGCTCGCCGAACCAGACCCGGGGCCTGACCCCCTGGTGCTTGAGCTCGTCCGGCCTGGTGTCGGTTGCCTGCTCGAACAGCGTGAGCCGGGTCTCCCGCCACAGCTCCCGCCCGAACAGGAACGGGGAGTTGGCGGCGATGGCCACCTGCGCTCCGGCGATCGCCTGGGCGGCGTTCCAGTAGCTCCCGAACGCCTCCGGGCTGACCTGCAGGTGGCACTGGACGCTGGTGCAGGCCGCCTCGGGGGTGATCGTGTCGATGTGGGTGAGCAGCCGGTCGGCGCCGTCGATCGAGATCCGCATCTCCTCGCCGCGGGCGGCGAAGATCTGCTCGTTCAGCAGCCGGTAGCGCGGGTTCGCCGACATCGCCTGCTCGCCGACGTCGCCCTCGGTCAGCGTCGGAAGGATGCCGATCATCACGAGGCGGCTGCCGGCCAGGCGGGCGCGGCGGTCGGCGTGATCAAGGCTGTCCCGTACCCCCCGCTCGAGCCGCGTCATCGTGTCGCCGCCCAGCGGCCGCGGCGGCACGTTGATCTCCAGGTTGAACTGGCCGAGCTCACTTGCCCAGCTGGGATCGGCGATCTCCTCGAGCACCTCGGTGTTCTTCATCGAAGGCAGCCCGAACTCGTCGACCAGGTTCAGCTCGATCTCCAGGCCCACCTGCCGTGGCTCGGTTTCGAACCGGGACTCGCGCAGCATCCGCGCGAACACGTCCAGGCAGCTGCGGACCTTCTCCCGGTAAGCACGCCGGTCTTGCTGGGTCACACTGATCGCAGGGACATCCCTGCCCATCGGTCCCCTCCCGCTCACCTGGCCGTGGGCAGCGGCCGTTGCCCCCACTTTCGCACGTCATGGGGGTTGTGACCAGGTCGCAAAGGGTTCGGATCAGGCCAAGGACTGGTTATCCGGCAGACCCCAATCCAGGGTCGGGCCGTCCGGCACGATTCTGGTCGGGTTGATGTGCGGATGCGTGGTGTAGTAGTGGCGCCTGATGTGGTCGAAGTTCGTGGTGCCGGAGAACGCGGGCAGCGAGTACAGGTCGCGTGCGTAGCGCCACAGGTTCGGGTAGTCCCTCAGCCGGCGGAGATTGACCTTGAAGTGATAGTGGTAAACAGCATCAAACCGGGCCAGCGTCACCCATAGCCGGACGTCGGCCTCGGTGACCGCGTCGCCGAGCAGGTACCTGCGGTCGGCCAGGCGCTCCTCCAGGTCGTCCAGCGTCGCGAAGAGCCTGGTGACCGCGTCGTGATAGGCCTCCTGGGAGGTGGCCATACCGGAGCGGTACACGCCGTTGTTCACGGTCTCGTAGACGACCGCGTTGACCGCGTCGATCTCCGGACGCAGCGCCTCCGGATACAGCTCGGTGCCGTTGGACAGCGCGCCGAACTGGGTGTCCAGGTCGATCGTGATGTCGGGGAAGTTGTTGCTGACGATCCGGCCTGTCTCGCGGTCCCACAGCAGCGGGACGGAGATGTGCCCGTCGTAGCCGGGCTCGGTGGCCTCGTACGCCTCGCGCAGGAACGAGAACCCGTTGACCGGGTCCAGCGAGTGCCCCGGGCCCTCGCGGAACGCCCAGCCGCGGCCGTCCCTGATCGGGTCGACGGCCGACAGCGAGATGACGTCCTCGAGCCCGAGCAGCGAGCGCACGATCGCGGTCCGGTGCGCCCACGGGCAGGCCCATGAGATGTACAGGTGATACCGGCCGGCCACGGCCGGGTACCCGCTCGAGCCGCCCGCGGTGATCCGGCCGCGGAACGGGTAAGCGGGCCGCACGAACTCCCCGCTCGCCGGCTGGGGCTGCTTCTTCCTGAAGTCGCCGTAGTCACCGTAGGCCGCGAAGTCGACCGGGCTCGCGCCCCCACGCACCTCCCCATCCCCCTTCATTTGCTGAGTCGTCGTCATAGGCGGTACAACCGGCCGGCAACGGCGGCCATTCCGGATTGCACGCGCCTACTGGCCCCCGAACCAGCCGGGGATGTCGAGCCGGAACGCCTCCGCCGACGTGACCTCGCGCAGGTCGGCCTCGAGCGCGCGCAGCCGATCTTCCCCGATCACCTGAGCCCAGCGGGCCCGCAGGTCGTCGAAGACCCGGGCGGACCGGGCGAGCGCGTCGAACGCGCGGCCGGTGAGCCGCACCACCTTGCGCCGGGCGTCGGCCGGGTCGGGCCCGCGCTCGGTGTAACCCAGCCGCTCGAGGTGGTCGATCGTCTTGCCTGCCGCCTGCTTGGAGACGCCGAGCCTCAGCTCCGCCCGCCCTGGACGGTGTGAGCGCGAGCGCTAGCGAGCCGACCAGGCGACCGGCAGCCGCTTGACCCCACGCTGGAAGTTTGAGCGCAGGTAGGACGGCTCGCCGGCGAAGGAAAGCACGGAGGTGCGCGAGAGCACCTCGGCAAACAGCGCCCGCATCTGGGCGCGGGCGAGGTGGGAGCCGAGGCAGAAGTGCGGCCCATGGCCAAAGACCAGGTGCGGGTTGGGGCTCCGGCGGATGTCGAAGCCATCGGGATCCGCGAATACCGCCTCGTCCCGGTTGGCCGAGGTGAACGACACCACCACCTTGTCCCCCGCCCGGATCGGCTGCCCGCCGACCTCGCGGTCAGCCGTTGCGGTCCTGCGGAACGTCATCACCGGCGTCCACCAGCGGAGCATCTCCTCGGCGGCGGCCGGCATCAGCGAGGGATCGGCGCGCAGCGCGTCCTGGGCCTCTGGGTGCTGCAGCAGCGCGATGCACCCGCCCGGCAGGCCATTGCGTATCGTCTCGTTGCCCGCGACCGCGAACAGCCAGAACATGTTCTCGAACTCCTCGACCGACACCCGGCCGCCGTCGTCGTCGACTTGCGCCAGCAAAATCGACATGACGTCTTCGCCGGGGCGGCGCCGCTTGGCGTCGGCCAGCAGGTGGGCGTACGCGTACAGGTCGGGCATGCCCTCGCGGGTCCGCGGGTCGGGCATCCGGCCGTCGGCGCCGGGAGCGGGCCGCAGCGCGAGCGCCTCGGCGGCCATCGGCGTCCCGCCGGACGGATCGAACGCGGCCGACGTGGCGTAGTCCGGATCCTGGTAGCCGATCACCCGGTTGGACCAGTCGAACAGCAGCCACCGGTCCTGCTCCGGCACGCCGAGCACGTCGGCCAGGGTCAGCAGCGGCAGGTCCGCGGCGACATCCTTGGCGAAGTCGCACTCGCCACGGCCGCCGCGGCCGGCGAACACGCGCTCGCACAGGGCACGCGCGTGCCCGCGGATGCGCTCCTCCAGCCGTGCGACCGCGCGCGGCGTGAACGACCGGGCCAGCAGCGTCCTCAGCCGGGAGTGGGCCGGCGGGTCCATGTTCAGCATCATGGCGCGGACGTAGCCGAGAGCCGCCGGCGTCGCCGGGTCACGGATCTGGGTCGCGCCGAGCCAGGAGGAGAACAGCTGCGGCTGCCGCATCACCGCCTCGACGTCGGCGTGCCGGAGCACCAGCCAGAACCCGGGCCCGGCCGGCCAGCCGAGGACCGGGGTCTCGTCGACCCAGACGACCGGGCTTTCGCGGCGCAGCCGGGCGAGCGCGCCGAACGGCACCCCCTCGGTGTAGGTCGCGGGGTCGAACACGACCTCGGTGTCCGGCCTGGCCGTGGCGGTCATCGCGGTCAGTCCCGGTCGAGGAATTCCTCGATGGACGCGGCTAGCGCGGCCGGGGTCTCGAACATCGGGTAGTGCCCGGCGTTCGGCATCACCTCGAGCTCGGCGGAGGGGTAGAACTGCAGCCAGGTCTGCTCCATCACCGGCGCTGACAGAGCCGGGTCGTGCTCGCCGACGATGACCTTGACCGCGGCCGGGTTGCCCTTCACCCGCTCCGAGAAGTCGGTCTTCGCCCACGACTCGAGGTAGGAGCCGAATGCCTCGGTCGTGGAGTGGTCGAGCGAGTGCTGCACGACGTGATCGACGAAGGCGGCGGGCAGCCTGCCGCCGGTGGTGAAGTTGATGATCGCGAACCGGTTGTCGCGGCTGGCAGCAGCGCCGGAGAACAGGGCCCAGCCGTCCTCGTCGAACGGCACCCCGGTGGCCGGGACCGGGTTGAGCGCCACGACGCGCCTGACCCGATCGGGCACCTGCAGCACCACATGCTGGATCGCCTGGCCGGACATGGAGTGCCCGATCAGCGAGAACTGATCCCAGCCCAGCTCATCGGCGAGCGCGATCGCGTCGGCCGCCGCCTCTTCCATCGTGAAGTCGCCCGCGTGCTGCTTGCGGCCGCCGTAGCCGCGCAGGTCCATGAACACGTACGTGTGCCCCGCCCCGTCGAGGTAGCCGGGCAGCGAACCCCAGCCCCTGGCCGAGCCGAACCAGCCGTGCAGGGCTAGCACATGGTGGTCACCCGAACCGACGGTCACATGCGAGCTTGTCATTCCTACCTCCTTGTTGCAGCGGCGGCCATCCGCCGCACCGCCTCTGCCATCAGCTGCGGCGAGGTACCCATGTTCAGCCGGGCGAACCCGCTCCCCGGCGCGCCGAAGTCGGGGCCGGGGCTGAGCGCGACCCGGCCCCGCTCGAGGAACACCCGCGCGGGGTCGTCGCCGAGGCCGAGCTCGCGGCAGTCCAGCCAGGCCAGGAAGCTCGCCTCCGGCGGCACGTACCGCACGCCGGGCAGGTGCTCGGCCAGCAGCCGGCTCAGCAGCGAGCGGTTCTCGTCGAGCTGGCCCAGCAGCGCATCCAGCCAGGGCAGCGCTTCGGTAAACGCCGCGACGGCCGCGAGCACGCCGATCTGCCCGGCCAGCAACGCCTCCCAGCGCTCGCCCAGCACCGCGGCCTGCCCGTCCGACCCGGCCACCGCCAGCCCGCATTTCAGCCCCGGGATGTTCCACGCCTTGGAGGCTGAAGTGAAGGTGACGGAACGCGTCGTCATCTCGTGGTCGAGCGAGCCGAACGGCACATAGTGCGCGCCGGGCAGGACCAGCGGCGCGTGGATCTCGTCGACCAGGAGGACCGTCTCGCGGCGCAGGCAGATATCGGCCACCGTGGTGAGCTGCTGCCGCGACCACACCCTGCCGGTCGGGTTGTGCGGGTTGCACAGCAGGTACGCGTGCACATCGTCGCCGGCCAGGGCCCGGTCGAGCGCCTCGGGATCCAGGTCGTAACGGCCGCCGTCGGACCGGCGCAGCGGCGCCTCGACGATCCGGCGGCCGGCGAGCTGCAGCCGCTCGAAGAACGGCGGGTACACCGGCGGGTTGATCACGATGCCGGCCCCGGGCGGCGTGACGGCCTGCAAAAACTCGGCCACGCCGGTCATCACGTCGGGGACGGCGAAAATGAGGGACGGATCCGGCGTCCAGCCCAGCCGATCCGCGGCGAACGCGGCGAACGCCTCCCCGAGCTCGCCCTTGTGCCCGTAACCGCAGTCCCCCGCGGCGATCGCGGCGGTCGCGGTCGCCACGACCGGCTCGGCGAGGTCGAAGTCCAGTTCGGCGACGAACGCCGGCAGTACGTCCGGCGGGTAGGCCCGCCATTTCATGCTCGTGCGTTTCCTCAGCTGGTCTAGGGAGCAACTTCCGAGGCGGGGGTCCACTCGTGGATCGTAACCCGGTCCGGCATGCCGGGATCGTGGCGCGGCGGGGGACTGGTCCAGGCCGGTGGTGCAACCTCGTCCAGCGGCCGGCCCGCTGCCCTGGAGTGGGCGCCGCCCTAGGGTCGCCGGCCCGCCGCTGCTGCTGGACGACCCGCCGCCGTAGTGTCGCCGGCCCGCCGCTGCGGCTAGAGCAGCAGCGCCGGCACTTTGACACTGCAGCCCGACCGGTGGGCAGCACGACAGTACGATTTCGTATAGTCCGATTTCGTGGTAGATGAGGCGGGAGATGGCGGGGTGGTGCTGGCGCTGCACCGGGCTACGCACGCCACGCTGCACGTTCTCGCGGGGCGGATGGCGCGTCTGGGCCTGAGTGCCTCGGAGATCAACGTGCTGGCGAACCTGGCCGACGGCCGGAACCGCAGCGTCGGGGAGATCGCCTCGGACACCGCGACCAAGCCGACGACGCTGACCAGCGTGCTCGACCGGCTGGAGCGACGGGGGTACCTGACCCGCGGCCTCGACCCAGCCGACCGCCGCTCGTTCCTGGTGTCGCTGACCGCCGACGGCCGGCGCGCGGCCGGGACGGCCCGCACCGCCACCGCCGACCTGGAGCGCGCTGCCCTCGCCTCGGTCAGCGACGCCGACCTGGCCGGGTTCCGCGCGGTTACCCGCGCCCTTACGGAGGTGCCACGATGACCCACGCAATGCCCGCTGAGCTCGCCGAGATCCTGGACGAGATCGCTCCGCCCGGCGGCGGGTTCGGGCACCGCCAGCACGTCCACCTGGCGTTCATCGCCGCCCGCCGCCACGGGACGGGGCGGGCGGCAGACATGATCAGCGACTGGATCCGGCAGCTCACAGCGCACGCACCGCAGAAGTTCAACGCGACGGTCACACGGGCGTGGACCGAGATCGTCGGCCATCACGTCGCGTCCGACCCGGCCGTCACCGACTTCGACGCGTTCGCCGAGCGCTACCCGGCGCTGCTGGACAAGCGCCTGCTCGCCCGGCACTACAGCTCGGCGGTACTGGCCTCGCCGCAGGCGAGGACCGGCTGGGTGGAGCCGGACCTGGCGCCGTTTGGATGGCGATCAGGGCCCGGTGCCCTGGATGGCCGATAAGTTCTGCCGGAGCGGCAGCAGCAGAGGGCGGCCGAAAAGGTGATATCAATATAGTGCGGTACACACCTAAGGAGGTCGGTCGGTGAGCGTTGATACCACCGGTGCGGGCGCCGAGGCGCCACACCAGCCCGGCCCGGAGGTCAGCGAACGTCCAGCCACGGTGCTGGCGGGCCTGCCGCTGGCGATTGTCGGCCTTGCTGTGTCGGTGCTGGGAATCGCACTGTTCGTGGACGGGATCACCGGGTCCGAGCCGGGGCTGATCGCCGTCGGGGCGGTGCTGATGACCATCGCAGCCACGGTCTTCTCGGGGCTGACGCCGGTGGCACCGGGTGAGGCCCGCGTGGTCCAGCTGTTCGGCCGCTACACCGGCACGATCCGCAACGAGGGCCTGCACTGGGTAAACCCCAACACCAAGCGGTTGCGCATCTCCACCAAGATCCGCAATCACGAGACCACTCTGGCCAAGGTCAACGACGCAGACGGCAACCCGATCGAGATCGCCGCCGTGGTCGTGTGGCAGGTCGAGGACACCGCCAAGGCCGTGTTCGGCGTGGACAACCTCAGCGAGTTCGTCGCGATCCAGGCCGAAACTGCCGTCCGGCAGATAGCCAGCGACTACCCATACGACGACCAGGAAGGCGGGCTGTCCCTGCGCGGCTCGGCCGGGGAGATCAACGCCCGGCTGGCCGAGCAGATCATCCAGCGGGTGGCGCCGGCCGGCGTGAAGATCGTCGAGGCTCGGCTGACCCGGCTCTCCTACGCCCCGGAGATCGCGCACGCCATGCTGCGCCGGCAGCAGGCCGGCGCGATGGTCGCGGCCCGGCAGCGGATCGTGGAGGGCGCGGTTGGCATGGTTGAATCGGCGCTGGCCAGGCTCGATGAAAACGGCCTCGTAGAGCTGGACGCCGAACGCAAGGCGGCGATGGTCAGCAACATGCTGGTGGTCCTGTGCAGCGATCACCCGACCCAGCCGGTCGTCAACACCGGCACCCTTTACCAGTAGGACGCGCCAGGGGAGACGCGTGGCGACTGAGCGGAAGACGGTCCTTCTCCGGCTAGACCCGGCGGTGCATGACGCGCTGGCGCGCTGGGCGGCCGACGAGCTGCGCAGCACCAACGCGCAGATCGAGCTCATGCTGCGCCGCGCGCTCGCCGACGCCGGGCGGATGCCGAACAAGGTCGCGCCGGTGCGTCGCCCTGGCCGCCCGCGGAAGGAAGCGGGTTCCTGATCCGCGCTATTGCACGCGCGTCTTCTGCTATTGCATGGCCCTGATCCTTTGCCAGTGCGATGATTTATGAGCCGATCGGGTGCAGGGGGGCCGCACGGGAGGATCGGGAGGCTCGGTGGAATTTGGCCTGCTGGGGCCGCTGGTGGTGAGGGCTGGCGGGTCGGGGGTGAGTGTGTCGGCGGGTAAGCAGCGGGTGCTGCTGGCTGCGTTGTTGTTGCGTGCTAATGAGGTGGTGGGTGCGGGGGAGCTGGTGGAGGCGGTGTGGGGGGGGCGGCCGCCGGAGACGGCGCGGGTGACGCTGC
>JASHQP010000141.1 GCA_030039095.1 Streptosporangiaceae bacterium | reverse complement strand
GCCGGAGCCGGGGCGGCAGGCGCCGGTGCGGCGGGCAGCGGGGTGGGTGACTCGGTGTTCGGGAGCCCACCCGACCCGCTCGCGCTGCTGGCTGGCGGCGCCGGGGCCGTGGCGATCCTGTCCGATACGGGGGTCCGCGCGGTCACCGCCGCGGGGGAGTGGCGGGCCGAGCTCGGCGGCCAGCATCCGCAGCGGGCGTCCCGTGACGCGATGGTCGCCGGCTTCGTGCCCGGCATCGCCCTCGCCTGGTCCTGGCCGGACACCCTGGCCCACGCGATGGCCCTCGCCGCGTCATCAGACCCGGCCGGAGAGGTCGACCTCGAGGCGTACGAACGGCTGCTGCCCAAGGTGACGGTTGCCCCCTGGTGTGCGGCAGATCCTTTGTGATCCGCTTTAGTAGTAAAAATCATGCTCCGCCGTTACCATGTCCGCCGTGAATCAGACTGGCGGAGATGTGAGCGAGGCCGGCGGGGAACTGGAGCGCCGCCCCGAGAACCTGCCGGATGCCCTGCCGCAGAACCTCCCCGTCCCCTACCGGCGCGGCGAGATCGCGAACGTCATCGACTGGCCGGAGCTCGCGACGTGGGCCCGCAACCGCGGCGTCGTGATCTTCGGCCTCGCCCTGATCGCCGCGCAATTGATCTGGAAGTCGATTTTCATCAGCAACTACTTCTTCTGGCAGGACGACTTCCACTTCCTCGAGCTCGCGCTCGGCCATTCCTTCAGCTGGAGCTACCTGACGTATGACGGCGCGGGTCACCTCTTCCCCGGGGTGTACGCGATCGTCTGGGTCGTGGCCAGGATCGCGCTGTACAACTGGGTGTTCGCCTCGGCGATCACCGTGATCTTGCTGGCGGCGGCGGGCCTGGCGGCGCTGCGGCTGCTGCGCACGCTGTTCGGGGACCGCCCGGCGATCCTCGTGCTGCTGCTCGTCTACCTGCTCTGCCCGCTGACCATGCTGGACAACCGGTGGTGGTCGGCGGCGCTCGAGTCGCTGCCGCTGCAGATAGCCATCTTCATGGCGCTGAACGCGCAGGTCCACTACGTGCGGACCAACCGCTTCCGGCACGCGATCGCGGCCGCGGCGTGGCTGATCTTCGGGCTGGCCTTCTTCGAGAAGGCGCTGATCCTGCCGCTGGTGCTGCTCGGCATCACGTCCGCGTTCCTGACCGAAGGGCCCTGGCCGCGCGCGATCGGCCGCTGCCTGGTCAGGTACTGGAAGTCGTGGGTGCTGGAGGCGGCGATCCTGGCGGTCTACGTCGTGGTGCTCTCGCAGTCGCTGCGCACGTCGACCGAGCAGCCGACGGTCTCGGGATTCGGCCAGGTGTTCAGCTTCACCTGGGAACTGCTGAAGAACACGTTCGTGCCGGGCGCGCTCGGCGGCCCGTGGCAGTGGTTCCCCACAGAAGACGCGTCGTACGCGGCGTCGGCACCGCCCGGCATGCTGGCCTGGCTGGCGCTGATCGTGGCCGCCGCCGTCATCCTCGCCGGCATCGCGCTGCGCAGGTACGCCTGGCGTGCCTGGGCGATCCTGGCCGGGTGGCTCCTTGCCGCGGACGTCACCCCGGTCCTGCTCGGCCGGGCGGAGGTTCTGGGCGTCGGAGCGCTGCAGACCCGGTATGTCTCCGACGCGCTCGCGGTCCTCGTCATCTGCCTGGGCCTGGCGTTCCTGCCGCTGGACGGCCAGCCGGACATCCGAAGACGCCCGGCGGTGCCGGCCGGGACCCAGGTCGGCCGGCTGGCCGCGGCGGGCCTGGTCGGCGCGTTCGTCATCGGCTCGGTGTGGTCCGTCCAGAACCTGCAGACCACCACGTCCGGCGTGCAGGCCCGGCTCTACGTCGCCAACGCCCGGGCGGCCGTCGCGGAGGCGCCAGCGGGAACGGTGATCGTGGACTTCCCGGTGCCAGCGGCGATGATGCTCGGCGTGTTCGGTGCGTATGCCGACGCTTCGAAGGTGATCGGCCCGATGGAGGACGCGGCGGCCAGGGCCCGGCTGCGGTGGACGTCGTCCCCGCGCGGCACGATCGATCACCTGATGATCTTCGGCGCCGACGGCAGGCTGCGCCAGGCGGCGATCTACGGCCAGACCAGCGCGCCGCCAGCGGCCGGCCGACAGTGCCATCTGGTCACCCGTGGCCGGGTGGTCGCCACGTTCAGCGCGCCGTCAGACCCGCGCAGCAACGTGCTGCGCGTCGCGTACCTGGCCGACTCGGCGGCCGGCGGCGCCAACATGACCATCCGGTACGGGAACACCACGCAGCGGCTGGCGATCGAGCCGGGCCTGCACTCCGGGTACCTGCCGGTCAGCGGCAGCGCGGCGAGCGTCACGATCACCAGCCCGGCGATCCGCGGCCTGTGCATCGGCGACGTGCAGGCCGGGGCCATCATCCCGTCGCCGACCGGCCTGGTGATCCCGGCCGCGTACTGAGCTAGTCCGCCAGGGTCCCCACTGCCGCGCCGCCGCGGGCTCGCTCGAGCAGCCGGGCGTGCTCGTCGTCGGGTACCGGCGCGGCCCGCTGCGCGAGCAGCACCGGGATGTCGTTCTCGATCCTGTAGCTGCGGCGCAGCCGCGGGTTGTACAGCAGCGCCTCATCGGGGAAGTACAGCAGGCCGCGCTTGTCGATGGGGCAGACCAGGATCTCAAGCAGCGTCTCGTCGAAAGCCATGAACCTCTCCTTCCTTGCGCCAGGTTCGTGGGGGCGTGTCGGGGCCCGGGCGCGGAGTCGGCTGCCCCGCGCCGGGCTGGCGGGACAGCAGGACCACGACGCCGCAGGCGACGATGATGCCGCCGATGCGCAGGGCCAGCCGCACCGGGTCCGCGGGGAGCCGCTCGTGGAACAGCCACGTGCCGGCCACGATGAAGTAGACGCTGCCGAGCACGTTGGACACGGGTGCGACGATCGAGATCCGGCAGCGCTGCAGCGCGGTCTGGAACAGCAGCAGGCCGGCCGCCGAGCACGCCGCCATCACGTACGGGTACGGTGACGACGCCACCGCGACCAGGGTGCCGCCGATGCCGTGGCGGTGCAGCAGCGTTCCGGACACCCCCTTGATGGCCAGCGCGGCCACGCCGTACAGCAGCCCGGTCGCGATGCCGAAGGACACGCCGCTGCCCGGCCGCCCGTGCTTGCGCCCGCCCGCCCGCAGGGCGCTGACCGCGAAGACGAGCGCGACCAGCACACTCGCGATCGCGATGAGCGCCAGCCGCACCCCGCTGACCAGGTGGCCCACCTGCGCCGGGGTGCCGTCGGCCGACAGCGCCAGCAGCACCACCGACAGCGCCATGACCGCGACGCACACGTACTGCAGGCGGCCGAGGCGCTCATGGAGCACCAGCCGCGACGCCACGAGCACGACCGCCACGCCGGCGGCGATGACCGGCTGGACCAGGGTCACCGGCGCGAAGATCAGCGCGAGGACCTGGAACGCGAGCCCGAACAGCATCAGCGTGAACCCGGCCAGCCACCGCGGCGACGTGGCCAGGCTCATCACGAACGACACGATCCGCCCGCCACCGATGGCGGGGAGCTGCCCGAGTGCCTGCTTCTCCACGACCAGGCCGTAGTTGTAGGCGGTGGTGGAGAGCAGGGCCAGCCCGAGACCCGCATCCGTGCTACCGCTCACCAGAGCCTCCCTGGCTGGCCAGATTCTCGAGGGCGGTCGCGTAGAGGCCGGCGAACCGGGCTGCCGATGGCTCGCTGAACAGCGCACGCCGGTACCGCAGGCACAGGTGCAGGCGCCCGCCGGCCGTGACCGCGCCGACCGAGAGACCGCGCGGCATGTGCGCGGACGTCGAGAACCACATGCCGGTCACGTCGGCGGCGCCGAACCGCAGCGGCCCGGCCACGCCGAGGTTGGAGACCAGCGACGTGTCGCAGA
>JASHQP010000140.1 GCA_030039095.1 Streptosporangiaceae bacterium | reverse complement strand
GCAGATTTCGGCCGGCGCACCGGCCAGCGGCACGCGCGCCGGGGCGGCCGGCGCGGGCGAGGAGGGCTGAGACGTGCTCATCCCGCGGAGGGTCAAGCACCGCAAGCAGCACCGGCCGGACCGGCACGGCGCGGCCAAGGGCGGCACCAGGGTGACGTTCGGCGAGTACGGCATCCAGGCCGTCGAGCACGCGTACGTGACCAACCGGCAGATCGAGGCCGCCCGTATCGCGATGACCCGGCATATCCGCCGCGGCGGGAAGGTGTGGATCACGATCTACCCGGACCGGCCGCTGACCAAGAAGCCGGCCGAGACCCGGATGGGCTCCGGCAAGGGCGCCCCCGAGTGGTGGGTGGCCAACGTGAAGCCGGGCCGCGTCATGTTCGAGCTGTCCGGCGTTGCCGAGCCGGTGGCCAGGGAGGCGCTGCGTCGCGCGATGCACAAGCTCCCGATGAAGTGCAAGTTTGTCAAGCGTGAGGTGGGCGACGCGTGATGTCAGAGATGCACAAGCTCCCCATGCTGTGCCTACTGAAGGGCAAAGTTCGTGAAGCGAGAGGTCGGTGAGGCGTGATGGCGAAGAGCCTGGCCGCCGCTGATCTGCGGGGCATAACCGAGGACGAGCTCGACGGCAAGCTGGCGGAAGCCAAGATCGAGCTGTTCAACCTCCGTTTCCAGGCGGCCACCGGCCAGCTGGAAAGCCACGGGCGGCTGCGCGAGGTGCGCAAGGAGATCGCCCGCATCTACACGGTGAAGCGGGAGCGCGAGCTCGGCATCGTGACGCTGGAAGAGGAGACGGACGACGATGAGTGACTCGCCCGCCGCGCCTTCGCGCGGCTACCGCAAGGTCCGCGAGGGCCTGGTGGTCAGCGACAAGATGGACAAGACCGTCGTGGTCGAGGTCGAGGACCGGGTCAAGCACCCCAAGTACGGCAAGGTCATCCGCCGCACCAAGAAGTACAAGGCGCACGACGGCGCGAACGAGTGCGGCGTCGGCGACCGGGTCCTGCTGATGGAGACCCGGCCGCTGTCCGCGACCAAGCGCTGGCGGGTGTCCCAGATCCTGGAGAAGGCGAAGTAGCCCGATCCTGCCGCATGAAGTTACCAGACCCAGACAGAGCCAGGGCCGCCGCTGCGAGCCCGTAGCCAGAGTTTGAAGCAGGAGTTGACGTGATCCAGCAGGAGTCGCGGCTCAAGGTCGCCGACAACACGGGTGCCAAGGAGATCTTGTGCATCCGCGTGCTCGGCGGCTCTGGCAGGCGATACGCGGGCATCGGCGATGTCATCGTGGCGACCGTCAAGGATGCCCTTCCCGGCGCCGGGGTCAAGAAGGGCGACGTGGTCAAGGCCGTCATCGTGCGCACACGCAAGGAGCGCCGCCGCGGCGACGGCTCCTACATCCGCTTCGACGAGAACGCGGCCGTGCTGATCAGGGACGGCGGGGACCCGCGCGGCACCCGCATCTTTGGCCCGGTCGGCCGCGAGCTGCGCGAGAAGCGGTTTATGCGGATCATCTCGCTGGCCCCGGAGGTGCTGTGATGGCGACCAAGAAGACGCCCGGCATGAAGATCAGGAAGGGCGATCACGTGATCGTCATCGCTGGCCGCGACGCCGGCCGCGAGGGCACGGTCATCGCGGCGTTCCCGGACAAGCAGAAGCTGCTGGTCCAGGGCGTCAACATGATCACGAAGAACAAGAAGGTCGACTACCAGGGACGGCGCAACGCGAAGGAGGGCGGCATCACTCATCAGGAGGCCCTCATCCACGTCAGCAACGTGCAGCTGGTCGACCCGGACACCAAGCAGCCCGCCCGGGCGGGCTACCGGCGCGACGACAACGACAAGAAGGTCCGGTTCTCGCGCTCCAGCGGTAAGGACATCTGATGGCGGCGACAGACACCAAGCAGGCGCCGAAGGCCAAGGGCGGCGACGCCAGGCCGGCCGGCGGCGACGGCAGCAGCAACGGGCACAGCGTTCCGGCTCCTCGATTGAAGGAACGGTATGCGTCCGAGATCGCGCCTGCGCTGCGCGAGGAATTTGGCTACCCCAACGTGATGCAGGTTCCGACGCTGTCGAAGATCGTGGTCAACATGGGCGTCGGCGAGGCGGCCAGGGACGCGAAGCTGATCGACGGCGCGGTGAAGGACCTGACGATCATCACCGGGCAGAAGCCCGCGGTCGCGAGGGCCAGGAAGTCGGTCGCCCAGTTCAAGCTCAGGGAGGGCATGCCGATCGGCGCGCACGTCACGCTGCGCGGCGCCCGGATGTGGGAGTTCTGCGACCGGCTGCTGACCCTGGCACTGCCCCGGATCCGTGACTTCCGTGGCCTTTCCGACCGGCAGTTCGACGGCCGCGGGAACTACACCTTCGGCCTCACCGAGCAGCTCATGTTCCACGAGATCAACCCGGACCAGGTGGACCGGCAGCGCGGCATGGACGTGACGCTGGTGACCACCGCGACCAATGATGATGAGGGCCGCGCGCTGCTGCGGCGGCTCGGCTTTCCGTTTAGGGAGAACTGACGAGTGGCGAAGAAGAGCCTGATCGCCAAAGCGAAGCGCACCCCGAAGTTCCAGGTCCGCGCCTACACGCGCTGCTCGCGCTGCGGGCGGCCGCGCGCCGTGTACCGCAGGTTCGGCCTGTGCCGCATCTGCTTCCGCACGATGGCGCACCGCGGGGAGCTTCCCGGCATCACCAAGTCCAGTTGGTAGCCAGCTACCAAACGGGTTAACCAAAACAGACCTGGGCGCGACCAGCGCCCACCGACCACGCCGCAGGTCCCGAGGGAAACCACGGCGAGGAGGGCCATCAGGCCATGACCATGACCGACCCGGTCGCAGACATGCTGACCCGTCTGCGCAACGCCAACTCGGCATACCACGACAGCGTGACCATGCCGTCTTCCAAGATCAAGGTCCGCATCGCCGAGATCCTCCAGCAGGAGGGCTACATCGCGGGCTGGCAGGTCGCCGACGCTGAGGTTGGCAAGAACCTGACGATCACGCTCAAGTTCGGGCCCACCCGGGAGCGCTCGATCGCCGGGCTCAAGAGGGTGTCCAAGCCCGGGCTGCGGGTGTACGCGCGCAAGGACAACCTGCCGCGCGTGCTCGGCGGCCTCGGTGTCGCGATCATCTCGACCTCGGGCGGCCTGATGACCGACAAGCAGGCAAACAAGAAGGGCGTGGGCGGGGAAGTCCTCGCCTACGTCTGGTAGGGGAACCGCGATGTCACGAATCGGACGGACGCCGGTCGTCATCCCGGCCGGTGTCGACGTCACCATCGAGGGCCGTCACGTCACCGTGAAGGGCCCGCGCGGGACCTTGAGCATGACCGTCGCCGAGCCGATCGAGGTGGCGCAGGCCGACGGCCAGATCACGGTGACACGTCCCAGCGACGAGGGGGAAATACGGGCGCTGCACGGCCTGTCCCGGTCGCTGATCGCCAACATGGTCACCGGCGTCACCGAGGGTTTCCGCAAGACGCTGGAGATCGTCGGGGTCGGCTACCGGGTCCAGGCCAAGGGCCAGAACCTGGAGTTCTCGCTGGGCTTCAGCCACCCGGTGCCGGTCACCGCGCCGGAGGGGATCACGCTGCGCGTCGAGTCGCCCACCCGGTTCGTGGTGGAGGGCAACGACAAGCAGCAGGTCGGCGAAGTCGCGGCCAACATACGCAAGATCCGCAAGCCCGAGCCCTACAAGGGCAAGGGCGTGCGGTACCAGGGCGAGCAGATCCGCCGCAAGGTCGGGAAGGCTGGGAAGTAAAGATGTCTGGCACCAGGACCCTGGCACACGGCCGGATCACCGGCCGCACCAGCGCGCGCATCGCCGCGCGCTCTCGACGCCATCTCCGGGTACGGAAGAAGATCACCGGAAGCGCGGCACGGCCGCGGCTGGTGGTCACCCGTTCGTCCCGGCACATGTTCGCGCAGCTCGTCGACGACACCGTGGGCGGCACCCTCGTGTCCGCCTCCACGCTGGAAGCGTCGGTCCGCAGCTCGGACGGGGACAAGACCGCCAAGGCGAAGCAGGTGGGCACGCTGCTCGCGGAGCGCGCGCAGGCGGCCGGCATCACCGCTGTGGTCTTCGATCGCGGTGGCCACTCCTACCACGGGCGGGTGGCCGCGCTCGCGGACAGCGCACGGGAAGGCGGGCTGCAACTGTGAGCGACGCACGCGCAGCGGGCGGAGAAGCGAACCGGGCCAGCACTGTGAGCGACGCACGCGCAGCGGGCGGAGAAGCGAACCGGCTGACACCGTTGACCGCCACCATGGACAGCAAGAAGGGGAATATCTAATGCCACCAGCATCGCGGCGCGGCTCAGGAGGCGGCGGCGAACGGCGCGACCGCCGCGACGACCGCCGCGGCGGCGCTGCCGACCGGGGCACCGCCTATCTCGAGAAGATCGTGGCCATCAACCGGGTGGCCAAGGTGGTCCAGGGTGGCCGGCGCTTCAGCTTCACGGCGCTCGTCGTCGTGGGTGACGGGAACGGGCTCGTCGGCGTCGGCTACGGCAAGGCCAAGGAGGTGCCCGCGGCGATCGCCAAGGGCGTCGAGGCGGCGAAGAAGGGCTTCTTCCGGGTGCCCAGGATCGGCGGCACGATCCCGCACACCGTGACGGGCGAGGACGCGGCCGGCGTTGTCCTGCTGAAGCCGGCCAGCCCCGGGACCGGCGTGATCGCCGGAGGCCCGGTCCGCGCCGTGCTCGAGTGCGCCGGGATCCACGACGTGCTGTCCCGGTCCCTCGGCTCGTCGAACCCGATCAACGTGGTGCACGCGACCGTGGCCGGGCTGAAGGCCCTGAACCGGCCGGAGGAGATCGCCGCCAGGCGGGGCCTGCCGATCGAGCATGTGGCCCCTGCCGCCATGCTCCGGGCGCGCGCGGCGGCCGCCGCCGAGGCAGCCCCGGCTGGAGTTGGCGAGGGGCAGCAATGACGGAACTACGGGTCACACAGATCAAGTCGAAGATCGGCGGCACGCAGGGACAGCGGGACACGCTGCGCTCTCTCGGCCTGCGGCGGATCGGCGACGTGGTGGTCAAGGCGGACCGGCCGGAGATACGCGGCATGGTCCAGACGGTGCGCCACCTGGTCACCGTCGAGGAGGTCGACTGACATGGCAGACAGCGAGACCGGCGCGGGCGCCGCTGCCGGGCGCGGGCTGAAGGTACACCACCTGCGGCCGGCCCCGGGCGCGCACACCTCGCGGACCCGGGTCGGCCGCGGCGAGGCGTCCAAGGGCAAGACCGCTGGCCGGGGCACCAAGGGCAGTAAGGCGCGGACGAACGTCCCGGCCCGCTTCGAGGGCGGCCAGATGCCGATGACGCGCAGGCTGCCGAAGCTCAAGGGGTTCTCCAACCTGCGTTTCAAGACCACCTACCAGGTGGTGAACGTGGACCGCCTGGCGGCGCTGTACCCGGACGGCGGGGACGTGACCCCCGAGGACCTGGCCGCGAAGGGTGCGGTGAGGGCGGGCGAGCTGGTGAAGGTGCTCGGCACCGGTGACGCGGCCCCGAAGGGGCTGCGGGTGAGCGCGCACAAGTTCTCCGCCACGGCGCGGGAGAAGATCACCGCTGCTGGCGGAACAGTCACCGAGCTGTGAGGAGAATGACCCGGCTCAGGGACCGGGTTCATCACCGGTCCCTGACGCTCACCAGCTGCCTGGCCGGATCGCTCATGCGCGCACGGCTGTCGCAGCGCTGGGAGCGAGCTAGACTGCGCCCGGGAGTCGCAGCTTGCGACGAGTGGCCA
>JASHQP010000139.1 GCA_030039095.1 Streptosporangiaceae bacterium | reverse complement strand
GGGATCGGACGTGTCCCCGTGCACCAGCCGGGTCACCCGCCAGGCGTCCCCGGTTCGCTCGAGGTCCGCGCCCAGCAGGCTGGGCCCGCCGGGCGGCTTGCCGCCCGGCGGGGCGTAGGCGTAGCCATGCGACGTGCCGAGCTCGCCGAAGATCTCCCACAGCACGTCGTGGAACTCCGAACTCGTGGTGATCCGGTCGAGCAGCGGCCGGTATTCGTCCAGCACCGCGTCCCAGTCCACGTCCGCCATGTCCGGCACCCAGAAGTCGTGCCGTACGATGCGGCCCGCCTCGGCGTAGGCCTGCCGCCACATCGCGGCCGGATCGAGCAGGAACCTGGCCCGGGTCCGGTCGATCTCGACCTTGTCGTCGGGGTTGTCGTCGTCGGCCTTGCGTTCCGCCGGGATCACGGTGAGCCTGCCGTGATCGCTGGTGACGAGCCTGGTGCCGTCGCCGCTGGCCTCGAACCAGTCGACCTCGCCGGCGAGCTCGGACACCTCGCGCCTGGCGAAGTCGAACCGCTCGAGCGCCGGGCGCGGCGCGTCGTCGTCCGGCCGCGCGCCGCCGATGCCGAGCTCGCCGGTCACCGGTGTACGCAGCCACGTCAGGCCATCCTTGACCGCGCGCAGGCGCGAGTACCGCGCCTCGGGCACCGGGACCGCGACCACGCGGTCGGCCATCCGGGTGGTCTCCACAGAGACTGACGGAACGCGATCCGTGCCGCCATCGGGCCTGCCATCGCCGGTGTGGTCGCCCGCACTCGCGGATCCGTCACCTGCCGCAGGCTTGTCCGTGGGCTCCCCGATGGCCCGCCCGCCCAGTTCGGGCGCGAACGGTGACGGCGTCGCGGCGTCGAGCGGCAGCAGGAACGGGCGCGCCCCGTAGGGGAACGTGAGGTCGAAGAAGTGCGCGTCGTAGATCGGGTCGAAGTCGCGCATCGACAGGAACGCCAGGTACCTGCCGTCGAGGGTGAAGACCGGCTCGGAGTCGTCGAACCGCCCGTCGGTGGCGTCGAAGGCCTCGCCGCCGGCGAACCGCGCCAGGCGCAGCTTCCGGAGCTGGGTGAGGTTGCCGCCCTGCGGCTGATCGGTCGGCTGGGACCACGCCAGCCAGGCGGAATCCGGCGACCAGGCGATGCCCGTCACCATCCCGTTGCCGGACGCGTCGAGCTCCCGCACCTCGCCGGACTCGACGTCGACCGTCCTCAGCCGCCCGTCCTGCGACGCGACCGCGACCTTCTTCCCGTCCGGCGCCGCCGCCAGCCCGCTGATGCGGCCAACCTGTCCGGCCGCGATCCGCCGCGGTGCGGCCGCCGGGCCGGCGGCGAGCGCCGGGTCGCCGGAACCGATCTCCAGGGCGTCGGTGCCGTCGGCGTCGGTTGCCCAGATGACCTGCCCGCTCGTCCCGAGCACCTGCGGGAAACGCGCCCGGGCGCCGGGAACGACCGACACGGCCCGGGCCGGCCCGTCCCGGTGGGTCAGCCAGTGCACGGTCCCGCGGACCTCGACCGCGCTGGCCCGTCCGCCGTGGTCGACGGACAGCGAGCCGACGTGATCCTCGGCCGTCACGAGGCGGGGTGCCCGGCCGCGCACCGGCGAGCCGAGCGTGACGCCGAGCCGGGCTGGGCCAGCCGCGTTCAGGTCCTCGAGCAGCCACAGCTCGCCGCCACGCGCGTAGATGATCCGCTGCCCGTCGGTGCTGGCCTGGCGCGCGTACCAGCCCTCGTGATCGGTGTGCCGGCGCAGGTCGCCGCCGTCCAGCGCGCAGGAGTAGATGTTGCCGGTGCCCTCGTGGTCGCTGATGAACGCGAGCCGCCCCCCGATGATCATCGGGCTGGCGAACTGGGCCGACAGGCCGGCGAACAGGCGGCGGAACGGGCCCTGGCCGGCCGCACCCGCCGCGCCGGAAACGATCGCCGCTGCCGGGCCGGTCCACAGGCGTCCCGCCGTACCGCCGCGGTAGCGCTTCCAGTCGGCCGGATCGTCCTCGAAGCCGCCAAAGGTGCCGGTGAGCAGCCCGACCGTGTCGGCCCCGCCGCCCCCTCCCGGGCCCAGCGACAGGTCGGACACCGGGCCGAACGGCAGCACCCGTTCCGCGCCCGGAGTGCCCGACAGCGCGGTCGTCAGCACCCGGGCCCGGACGAAGTGCCGGAACGGCTGGTTCGCCGCGCTGACCGCCAGGACCTCCCCGGCCGGAGTCCAGCCGCTGACCCGGGCCCACGACGTGCCCCAGTAGGTCAGCCGGGCACTGATCCCGTCCTCGAGACCGGCAGCGTAGATCTCCGGGCTGCCGTCCCTGGCGCTGACCCAGGCCACGTGAGAACCGTCCGGTGACAGCCTCGGCGTCGCCGCCTGCGCCTCGTCCGTGGTGAACCGCCAGGCCCGGCCGCCCGCGACCGGCGCCAGCCAGACGTCGTCGGAAGCGACAAAAACCACGAGATCGCCAGAGATATGGGGAAATCTTAGATATCCGGGGGACTCCACCGGGCCATCGTACGGTTCGACCCGGCGGGAGCCCAGCGATATATCAGCCCCTCAAACCAGGGCAGCGAGGTCATGCTTCCCCGATGGTGTACTCGTCTCCTGCCGGCATCGTGCAGTCGTCGCCGAACAGCGTGTTCTTGGGGTCGGGCGGATGCTCGTCGCGCGGCAGCCGCGCGCTCTCCTCCGGGGTGGGGTCGAGCCGGCAGCCGATGATGATGCGTGTTTGCGGATCGAGGTCACGGAACTTCTCCAGGGATATCCGCACCTCGTCCAGCTCCGCGATGCGCAGCAGGCGCTCGTCGCCGGACAGTTCCGCCACCTCGCGAATGCGATCCCGCAAGCGCGGCAACAGCGGCAATGTGGTCTCGTATACCCCGCCGGTGCGCTGCAGCACGTCGCCCAGGGTCAGTCTCGGCGGGCATTTGGTGATCCCGGCCTCGAAGGCCCTTGCCGGGAGGTGGTCAGGCCTGAGCACCTCGGCGTAGGTCCTGAACGTCGCCACGGTCATCACCTGGTCCTCTCGCTAAGACAACGGGGCCAGACCCGCTATTAGCGACTGTTCTCAGTGTGTCACTGGCCAGAACGCGATGATGGGACTCGGGGCAGGGCGAGCGGGAAGGGTCCAGCGGCATGCGCGAGTTTGATCTCAACATCGAGCGGGTGCTGGAAGACTGGACAGTCGCGCACGCCTTGCGCGAGGTCATCGCCAACGCGCTCGACGAGCAGGCTCTGACCGGGACGCCGGAGCCGCAGATCTTCGAGGACGCCGGGGGACGCTGGCACGTCCGCGACTGGGGCCGCGGGCTTCGCTATGAGCACCTGACCCAGAACGAGAACCGGGAGAAGCTCGCCCACGCGGACAAGGTGGTCGGCAAGTTCGGCGTCGGCCTGAAGGACGCGCTCGCCACGTTCGACCGGCACCACATTTCCGTCGAGATCAAGAGCAGGCACGGCGACATCACCACCGGAATACAGGCCAAGCACGGCTTCACCGACGTCAGGACGCTGCACGCTCTCATCTCCGACCCAGCCGATCCCGATTTCGCCGGTACCGAGTTCATCCTTCACGGCGACCAGCTCGGCGAAAAGCAGGTGCAGGAGGCGAAAGCGCTGTTCCTCCACTACGCGGGGGACGAAGTCATCGGCGCCACTCCGGCTGGCACCGTGCTCCAGCAGGCCGACGGGGAGGCACGGGCACGGATCTACGTCAACGGGCTGCGGGTAGCCGAGGAGGACAACTTCCTCTTCTCCTACAACATCACCTCGCCCACCGCAGCCCTGCGGCGCGCTCTCAACCGCGAGCGCAGCAACGTCGGCCGCGGTGCCTACACCGACCGCGTGAAGGCCATCCTGCTGTCCTGCGAACATGAGGAAGTCATCGACGCCCTGATCGCGGACCTGCAGAAATACGAGCGCGGCACCCAGCACGACGAGACGCGGTGGCTCGACGTCGGCCTGCACGCGTGCCGGCAGCTCAACGCCCGCCGCAAGGTCATCTTCCTCACCGCCTACGAGCTCGCGCTGGCGCCCGCGTTCGTGCAAAGAGCCGTCGTCTCCGAGACCATGCGCCTGATGGACGGCCGCTACCAGGAGGCCGTCGGAGTGTGGGAACCCGCAGACGGCGAGATCATCGTCAAGCGGACCCAGCTCCGGTCCGTCGCGATGTTCGCGGCAACGGTCCTGCACGAGCTGTCGCATGCGCTCAGCGACGCGCCGGATGTGAGCCTCGAGTTCGAGGAGAAACTCACCCAGGAATTGGGCGCCGTCGTGGCCCAGCAGCTAGCTGCCGCGGGATAAGCGGCACGGGCGGGGGTAGTGCGGTAAGCGTGGAAGGATCCGTCAGATGAGGCTGGCGCTGGTGTCGACGAAAGGCGGCACCGGCAAGACCACGTCCGCGGTCAGCCTCGCCATGGTGCTGCACCGGCTCGGCCGCACGCTTGCGGTGGACTGTGACCCGCAGGGCTCCCTGATGAGCTGGAGCGAATCCGCCACCGATGAGGGTGAGTCGCTTCCGTTCACGGTGGTCAGCATGCCCACCCGGGACATACATGTACGGCTCGCCGATCTCGGCACCGGCTACGAGCACGTCGTCATCGATACCCCGCCGGGGGACCTCGGGATCATACGCTCAGCCATCCTGGCCGCCTCCATCGTCCTGGTGCCCGTCTCGCCGACGGGGCTGGACCTGAACCGCATCAGGCCCACCTTCGAGGTACTGGCGGAGATCGGGGTATCGCACCCGGTTTCGGTGGGTGTCTTGCTGACGAAGGTGCGGCGGGGAACGCGCTCGGCCCGGGCGGCCCGGGGAATCCTTGCCGAGCACGGGTATCCGGCGATGAGAACCGAGATCCCGCTGGCCGAGCACTTCGCCGCGGCGTTCGGCTCGGTGCCGTCCGTTCTCGCCGAGTACTGGGAGCTTCTTGGGGAGCTCAGGGAGATAAGCCCATCGTGACCGGCGCGGATGGCAGGCAGGTCGCCGGGAAGGTTGTGGCGATCACGGGTGCCGGGCGCGGCATCGGCACGGCAGCCGCCCAGTTGCTGGCGGCGCAGGGGGCGCGGGTCGTGCTCGGATCGCGCGGTGAGGCGGATCTGGCCGCCGTCGCCGACGCCATCGCAGCCAGCGGCGGGAACGTCGCGTACCGGGCCACCGACGTCACCCAGCCGCGCCCTGTGCGAGGTGATGCGGCAGGAGCTCGCCCCCGAAGGCCTGCGCTGCACGCTCATCTCGCCGGGCTTCACCAACACCGAATTCATCTCCTCCACGCGCGACCCGGACGAGCTCGCGGCGCTGACCGCCCGCCGCGACGCGATGGCGATGCCGCCGCAGGCAGTGGCGGAGACGATCACCTTCGCCATCGCCCAGCCAGAGTCGGTCGACGTCGGCGAGGTCCTCGTGCGCCCGACCGTCCAGGCCTAGTGAATGCGGGCGAGTTCGAGGACGGTGTCGATGGCGGTTTCGAGGGGACGGGTGTCGCGCTGGACCTGGGCGAGCAGAAGACCACCTTGGAGTGCGGCGAGAAGGGTGACGGCGAGGTCGTCCGGGTCGGTGCCGTTCAGCAGGTGCCCGCCGTCGTGAAGACGGCGCAGCCCGTCGCCGATCGTGGCTGACCACTGCCCGAATCCCGCTGCGATCAGGTCGCGAGCCTGCGCGTCGGTCTCGGCGAGCTGCCCGGCGAGCGACCCGAGCGGGCAGCCTCCCTTGCCTTTGCCGCTGTTCGCCTGGGCGATCACCGCATCCCGCCAGGCCTGGAGCCCTTCAGAGCTGCCGAGGTCGGCCTGCCGCTGGTTGCCGGCGATGGTTTCAGCCTGGTAGTCAATGACCGCCTGCACGAGCTCGTCCTTGCCGGCGAAGTAGTGGGACAGCTGTGATCCGCTCACCCCGGCGCGTGACCTGATGTCGTCCAGCGTGGTGCCCGCGACGCCCCGCTCGTAGACCAGCTGGGCGGCCGCCTCGACGATCCGGCTCCGGGTGCGTTCCCCCTTGGGAGTGAGCTTCGGCCGGTCCCGCACGTCGTTTGCCATACCTCCACGGTACCAGTTTTATGGGTTTGACAACCCAGTCCGTGCTCACCAGAATGGGCTGTACAACCCATTCCGAGTGAGCGGAGACTCAGCATGATTCTTGTGACCACGGCCGGGAAGGTCGGCTCCGAGGCGGTCCGCGTGCTGCGCGGGCGTGACGTGCCCGTCCGCGTGCTGGTGCGGGACCCCACCAAGGTGACGGCGCTGGCCGACGCCGGCGCCGAGATCGCCAAGGGTGACCTGGGCGAGCCGGCCAGCGTTGACGACGCGATGTCGGGCGTCAGCGGCGTGGTCCTGGTCAGCCCGGCCGTGCCCGTCCAGGAACTGAACGTCGTCCACAGCGCGGCCCGGGCTGGCGTCGGCCACGTCGTCAAGGCGACCAGCAAGGCCTCGGCGGACTCGCCCATCGCGCGTCGGCGCGGGCAGGCTCAGATCGAGGCGGGGCTGGCTGCCTCCGGAATCCCGCACACGCTGCTGCGGTCGAACGCCTACATGCAGAACATGCTGGCGCTGGCCCCGGCGATCGCGAAGACGAGCAGCTTCGGGTCCGCGGCTGGCAAGGGCCGCTCCGGCATGGTCGACGCCCGCGACGTCGCGGCCGTCGCCGCCGGGATCGCCGCCGCCCCCGCGGGCCATGCGGGCAAGACCTACTGGCTCACCGGCCCCGAGCTGCTATCCAACTACGACGTGGCTGCGGTGCTGTCGGCGCTGCTCGGGAGGACCATCAGCTACCGGGAGCTGACGTTCGAGGAGAACAAGGACGCGATGATCCTCGCCGGCGTCCCCGCGCAGATCGCGGAGATGAACGCCCAGGCGTTCAGCCTGACCGCCGAGGGTGACGCCGCATGGATCACCGAGGACGTCCCGTCGCTGCTCGGCCGCTCCGCCCGGTCCTTCGGGCAGTTCGCCGCGGACTATGCGGGCACCTTCTCCTAAGCCAAGGAGTCAATCCAGCGTTCCAGGCGGCGGCCCTCCCGGACCATCAGCTCGGGGTCCCGGAACGTGTTGGTGAGCAGCGCGATGCCCTGGTAGGACGCGACCAGTGCGATGGCGAGATCGCGCGCGTCCGAACGGCCCATGGACCGGAACTGCTGCTCCACCCAGTCGGTGAGGATTCGCAGCGTGCTCGCGGCGGTGCGGTCAAGGTCGTTCGTGCGCTTGTCGAGCTCGCTGGCCAGCGAGCCAAACGGGCAGCCGTACCTGGCGACGAGCTCACGCTGACTGGTCCACTCGCGGATGACCCCTTTGAGCCGGCTCTGCGGGGTCCGGCGCCGGTCCAGGGCCGCGAGGGTCGTCTCGAGGCGCTGTCCGTGCGCGTTGATCGCCGCCTCGACCAGCTGGTCCTTGGTCTTGAAGTAGTAGTAGACGTTCCCGACCGGGACACCGGCCGCCTGCGCGATGTCCGCCAGCGTGGTCTTCTCGACCCCTTGCCCGTGGAGCACCTCGCACGCGGCGGCCACGAGCCGCTCGCGCTTGCCGGCGGGCGCATCCCGAACCGCTGAGTCAGTCATCTCACTCAGAGTATGCGCCCGATAAGCACTGGACAACTCGCCGAACCCACTTATAAGTTAGTCAACTAACTGACTCATGCAGGACTCACGGAAGGTCATCCCGTGGCGGCAACCCCTTCGAACGCCCCGTTTCTCGCGACTCGCCGTGGCAGGCTCACGCTCGTCATGCTGTGCGCCGTCGCCTTCCTGGACTTCGTCGACGCGTCGATCACCAACATCGCGCTTCCCTCGATCCGGCAGGACCTGCACATCTCGGTGGAGAACCTGCAGTGGATCCCCAGCGGATACCTGCTGACCTACGGCGGGTTCATGCTCCTCGGCCGCCGACCTGCTCGGCCGGCGCCGCGTCCTGGTCGCCGGCACGATCCTGTTCGGCGCGGCGGCGCTGGCCGGCGGGCTGGCGCCGAACGCGGGCACCGTGATCGGCTCGCGCCTGGCCCAGGGCGTCGGCGCCGCGATGATGCTGCCGGCCGCGCTGTCCATCCTCACCACGACGTACCGGGAGGGCCCCGAGCGCCGCAAGGCACTGGGTGCCTGGGGCGGTATGGCGGGCCTGGGGTCCGCGGCCGGGGTGCTGCTGGGCGGCGTGCTGACCCAGGGACCCGGCTGGCGGTGGGTGTTCCTGGTGAAGCCGCCGCTGTGCGTGATCGTGCTGGCCGGCGCGTTCCTGCTGCTCGAGGGCGACCGCCGGCGCGGGCGGCTGGCCCACTTCGACATCCCCGGCGCGCTGCTCGCCACCCTGGGCGCGCTGCTGCTCCTCTACGCGCTGGTCCGGGCGCCCGCGGTCGGCTGGGGCTCGGCGCGCACCATCGGCGAGCTCGCCGGGGCGGCGGTCCTGCTGGCCGCGTTCGTCCTCAACGAGCAGCGCGCCGCGAACCCGCTGCTCCCGCTGTCGATCTTCCGCATCAAGGGGCTGGCCGCCGCCGACATCACCCAGCTCGTCGGCATCGCCGGGATGTTCGCCGTGTTCTTCTTCCTGACCCTCTATCTGCAGGACATCCTCGGCTACTCGCCGATCCGCACCGGCCTGGCGTACCTGCCCGTCACCGCCGGGGTCGGCCTGTCCGCCAGCCTGGCTCCCCGGCTGATCGGCCGCCTGGGCATCAGGCCGGTCCTCGCCGCCGGCACGCTCGTGGCCGGGGGCGGGGTGTACTGGCTCTCCCAGGTCCCGATCCACGGCTCGTACCCCGCCGACATCCTGCCCGGGCTGGTGATCCTCTCGGTCGGGCTCGGAGCCGAGTTCGTCGCCGCCACCACCGCCGCCAACGCGGGCGTGCCGCCGCAGACGGCGGGACTCGCCGCGGCGCTGTTCAACTCCTCACAGTGGATTGGCGGCGCGCTGGGCCTGGCCATCTTCACCGCGATCGCCACCGCCCGGACCAGTCATCTGCTCGCGTCCGGTGCTCCCGCGCCGGTCGCTCTCGACGCCGGCTTCCACCGGGCACTGCTGACCGCGAGCGTCTTCCTGCTGGCCGCCGCGCTCGTCGCCCTCCGCACCACCGGTTCCAGCGGCGAGCCGCCGGCTGAGCCGCTGACCGTAGCCCGGCAGGAGCCCGCCAGCAACCCCGCGGCCCGTTCCTCCAGAACGTCTCCGAGGTGACCGCATGGGTCCCCGCGCCGGGGCGCCGCCGACCTCACCCGGCGGGCGTGCGGTGCCGCCGGTAGCGGCGGGCGCTGCGCCTGGCGGCCAGCCGCATCATGGCCGGCGGACCTGTCCCAGCTCGATGTGACCGCCGAGTTCGCCAGGATAGTGTCGGCGGTCGGCAGACCTCCAGCCGGGCACTGAAGCGCCGATCCAGCTGCTCAGGTGGAGACGCGGCGTTCCTCGCCGGTTACCGGGTTGAGCCAGGCGACGCCGCGGAACTTGCCGAAGTCAGAGTCGGTCGACACCACGGTCAGACCGTGCTCGCGGGCCAGCACCGCCAGATGCGCATCCGGAATCAGGTTCCCGGTTGGCCCGATGTCGTCGATGATCTCGCCGAGCAGCTGCCGGTGGCGCGGGCCCGGAGCGGGTATCCAGGCGCCGGGCCGGGCCAGCCATTCCCCGACGCGCTCCCATGCCTCCTCCGGGGGCGCCGGAGGTGAGTAGATCCGCGGATTGGTGACCAGGCGCATATACGCGAGAATGCTCGGCCACGGCAGGCCGACATAACGCGGCCCCTGGGCCAGTTCCCCGTCCAGCCAGCGCCGCGAGGCGTCATGCTGCCTGGCCGCCGCGTCGGTGGCGTAGACGAGGACGTTGGCGTCGACCAGGTACATCAGCGAAATGTCTCACCTTCAGCGGCCGCCAGCGCCTCCGCTACATTGTCGATGTCCACGACGAGCCTCCGGCCCAGCGGCAGCGGGCGCGTCGTGGCGGTCACCGGGCCGGCCTGCTCCTGCTCGTCGGCTACTGCCAGGCCGCGCCGCACGGCATCGTTCAGCGCCTCCTTGAACGTCATCCCGTGCTCAGCCCGCCGCTGCTCCAGCCGGACCGCGAGGTCGTCATCCAGTGTCACCGTCGTCCTCACACATCAAATCATATCGCTGATGATGCCTTGATGCTCAGCCACTCAGGCGGCCCGGCGGAGGATCGACGGCGAATCGCTCTGGCACAGCTCGGCGACCTTGGAAAGGATCGTCAGCCCGACCCGGAGAATGTCCGTGGGCGGCACCACCCGGCCGTCAGCGAGTTCCAGTAGCGCGCCGCCGGCGGAAAACGTCCGCTGCATGCGCCTCAGCACATGGTCGGGCAGGTTGCAAACGTAGGGTGTGACGCGACCGCCGGTAAGGACGTCGGCCACCGCTCTGCCGTCCAGGCCCGGAATGATGCCGTCGAGGGCCGGCGATAGCGCGGCAATTACCTTGTCGAGCGGGTCCTCGCCCGCCACTGCCTCAGTGGCCTCCCCGAGGGCACACGTGCCGATCAGGAACACCGGCCCGTCGCACTCGGGGAACTCCGGTTCCTCCTCGTCCCAGCCGGAGCCGTACCAGTCATCGAGATCCTGCACGTGCGCCAGCTCAGCCTCGGCGACCGGGGCCAGTGTTGCCAGCAGCTTGCTCACCGCGGGGTGGTCGACCCGCAGACCGTCGAAAACCACCGCGCGGACCAGGACAGTGGCGGCTGCCCGCCACTGCGCCGGGTGGGTGATGATCATCATGGGATCCGGGACCGTCGCGGTCAGCAGGCACGGTGCGCTCCGGGCCCGGGACAGGTCCATCCCGGAGCAGAGTCGCTGGCCAAGTGAGCCCTCGGCCCAGCACGGCATCTCGGCAGGAACGGGCTCCTCGCCACACCACGGCCGGTACTCCGGCAACAGCTGCTCACGGGGTGGACCGAACACTCGGTGAATCTCCTCCCGGGCGGCGGCTAACGCGAGCGCTGCCTGCGGCCGCCCGGCATCGGCACGGGGCCGCTGCCTGGCCCGCCGCTTTCTGCGTGCAGCCTGGCGCAGTGCTTCCTCGCGGCGTGCCTTCTTGCGATTGCTTGCTCGGCCCACGACACCTCCAATGGTCGGCTAAGGCTGAAGTTACAAACCTGGTCCGACAGAACTACCGTGCACAACTGTCTGCGAGTCGCCCAGCGTGCAGCCAAAGCCACGCCACCATGGAGACATGCGCTACCGGCGAGCTGTGGAGAAGCTGCGAATCCTGGCCGAGGAGTGCCAGACGCTGAGGATCTGGCCGGGCGAGGAGCCGTTTCTCCTGGAGGCTTACGCGTTCGGGGACGTACTCGAGGGAGCCGACACCCTCGAGTGCGTGGAAGTCGTTCTCGTGCTGAACCTGCCGCCGCAGGAGGTGGTCTGGGGAACGAGCCCCCGCGGCACGGAATGGCTGGCCGACCGGCTCCGGCTGAGCAAGGGCGGGTACTGCTACTGGTGGCGGTCTCATCTCGACCCGGTCTGGAACCACCACGTCCGCGAGCCGGTGCGGTTCTGGTCCCACGACGGAACTGACGAGGATGTGCTGCAGGCGCTCGCCGAGCGCCGCTTCACTGACCTTCCCCGGCAGGAACCATCGCCCACGGCTAGCCGTGATCAGCTCGCGGGTGAGCTGGATGTGGCGCTCGGGCACCTGCGCGAGGTTCACGCCGCCTACTGGGACCGCGACTGGCGCCGGGAACACCGCGGGCTGGGCCGGTACCCCGAAAATGAGCTGTGGGAAGCCGTCGACGCCTACCTGGAACTGCGCAACGCCGCACATTCCCCAGCCGACCGCGACTAGGGCACCTGCCCCGGTAGGGCCACTGTGTGGATCCAGTGCCCCTACCGGGGCACCAATCCCACACGGTGTCGGATTTGTCGGTAGCGGGTGGGAGCCTTGCGGCATGTGGTCGGATGACGAGGACGCCGAATGGCTGCTGACCATCCAGCGCGGGGTGTTAGGCCGCGAGCAAGTGCTTTCTCTCGGAATGACCACCAAGGCTTTGCGGTACCGCATCCGGCCGGGGGGACCGTGGCAGCGGCTGCTGCCAGGGGTCTACCTGACCGTCACCGGCGAGCCCACCGACGCGCAACGCGAAATGGCCGCCTTACTGTACGCGGGTCAGGCCAGCATCATCACCGGGCCGGCCGCGCTGCGACGGCACCAGATCAGGGGTCCAGCTACAGCGGTGGTGGATGTGCTGGTGCCAGCCGGGTGCGAACGCGCGAGCCGGGACTTCGTGGTCGCCCGCCGGACCCGGAGAATGCCACGGTCGTGGACCGTGGACTGGGCGCTCCGGTATGCACTGCCAGCACGTGCGGTCGCGGACACTGTCACCGCGCTGAGGAGCCTCGAAGCGGCGCGCACCGTCGTCGCCAGCGCCGTCCAGCAGCGCCGGTGCTCCATTGAACAGCTCGTGGCCGAAGTACGGGAACGGCATCACACCGGTAACGCACTGCTGCAGGCTGTCCTGACCGAGGTAGCGGACGGCATCAACTCGCCTGCCGAGGGCGACCTGCGCGATCTGATCGTCAGCTCTGATCTGCCGGCGCCGTTCTACAATCCGACGCTCTTTCTCGATGGACGGTTCCTCGCCAAACCCGATGCCTGGTGGCCGGAGGCTGCGGTGGCAGTCGAGGTGGATTCCAAGGAATTTCACCTGCTGCCCGAGGACTGGGAGCAGACGATGCGCCGCCACCGCCGGATGACGGCCGCAGGCCTGTCGGTCCTGCACATCAGCCCTCGGCAGCTGCGCGCCGAACCGCGCCAGGTACTGACGGACATCGCGGCAGCCCTGCGCGCCGGCCGCCCGGCGCCCCGGGTCACCATGCGCCGGTCGACTCCATAACCTGGCGCGAAACCGCGAGATCAGTACCCGCGGCTCCAGGCGTGGATGGTGGCGGGGCGGACGCGCACGATCGTGCGCAGCTGGGGCCAGGCGGCAACGCAGGGGTCGCATTCGTCCTCGGGCAGGTAACGGCGGGCGATGCGGCCAATATCGCCGTCGACGTCGGTGGCGGGCGCGCTGATGTCCGCGCGGATCGGGGAGCGGAAGGCCGAGCACGCCGGGCGAAGTCCGCCCGCTAGCACGCCAGCTCACGCTCGATCCAGCGGCTGATCACGTCCACCACGTAGCCGATCTCCTCGCGGCTCAGTTCCCGTCCCTTGGGGATCTCATGGCAGCGTTCCAGGCAGCTGCGGCAGCAGGTGGCGGTGGCGTGCTGCGCGACGAAGACCGGGTGCCCTCGGTACGGGGTCTGCTTGCCGTCGTTGCACGGCTGGGCGGGGGCAAGCCGCGTGGCGATCAGGTCCCGGGCGTGGATCCGGATCGTCGATGGCCCGCGCAGCTCGGCGGTGGCCCGGTCGCGGCCGCGCAGGTGGAACTTCGCGCGGAACGGGTGCCGCCCGATCGCGTCGAGTCTGGCATCCAGCCCGTCAGCCACGGGGCGTCACGTTGCCGCTGAGCAGGCGCCGGCACCGCCAGCTCACGAGACAGGCATTGAACGGGAAGCGGCGTGCCGGGCCCGGCATCATCCGGTTGATCGCGCCGACCGCCCGCAACACCGCCTCGAACTGCCGCTGCTCCCGGTCGGTCCAGGCCAGGTCCATCTGGTCGCGGAACGGCGGGGGCAGGAACCCCGTGGTCAGGAACTGGTTCACCGGCGCCAACAGCGCTCCCAGCGGCCCGGGCAGGTACGCCAGGCGGACGAGTTCGGTGAGGTAGTCCCGGACCGGCGGGTCGATGCGGACCGAGCCGAGCGCGCTCTCCCAGTAGTGGCGGAACGCGGCGCGGTCCGCTGGCCACAGCTCCGCAGGCATCTGGAGTGTGCTGCCGAACCAGCGGGCCGCCTGGTACATCCCGTCGGCTGCCTGGTCGTCCAGCGAGCCTCGCAGCGCGGTGTGCACGTCGACCGTGCCCTGGTACAGGCACGCCGCGATCCAGAGCTGCAGCCCCGGGTCGAACGCGCTGTACGCGACCGGGCTGTCCGCGGTGGACCGGACCTGGGCGTGTGACCGGTTGATCATGTGCCGGACGTCCGCCCGCTCCGCTGGAGTGCCCATCAGCGCAACGGACAGGTAGGTTACCGTGGTCAGCCACCGGCGGACCGGGTGCCGCATGAGCTGCGCGCTCTCGACCGTGCTCTCCACGACCCCGTAGCCCACCTCGGGCCGGGCCAGCTGCATGATCACGTTCGCGGTGGCCGCCAGCAGGCCGGCCCCGGCGACCAGGTCACGGACGTCGAACTCCGGCGACGTCTCCGCAGCTTCGGGTCCCATGCTTACAGGGTGCCACCGGGCACGCCTGCGTGCGCACCCCAGCGGTGGCGTTCCGCGCGCGCCAGGGCTCGCGGGCCGGGGGAGGATGAAGGCCATGGCCAACCAGCATTTCGGGAACCTCGGGGATGTGTGGAAGCACCTGTGGCTGACTGGCGTCATCGCCGACTCACGCCCTGGCCAGTACGTCGAGACGCACGCCGGGTCTGCTCTGTACCGGCTCGTGGACGACGCGGAGCGCACGCTCGGCGTGCGGACGTTCCTGGCCGCGTCCGACGACAACGACCTGCTCGGATCGAACCCGTACCGGCGGCAGCTCGCAGGGTTCGTCGCCGGCGGCGAACCGTCCTACCCGGGATCGCCGACGCTGGCCATGACGCTGCTCGGCCGCGCGTGCCGGTACTTTTTCTGCGACACGGACCGCGCCAGCGTGGAGGACCTGCTCGCCACGCGGGATCGCCTCGGGCTGCAGGACAAGGCCCGCGTAGTTCATGGCGACGGCCTGGCCGGGACGCTCGAACTGCTGGAAACACGGGCAATCGGGCAGGCAAGCCTGGTCCACGTCGACCCGTTTGACTTCCGTGCCCCCGGTCCGGGCGGCGTCTCGGCACAAGACCTCGTAGGCCGCCTCGCGGCTGCCGCGATCCCCACCTTCGTCTGGTATCACCTGGCCACGCGCGCAGACCCGCTCCAGGTATTCCGCGACATCACCACCGCGGCGCCGCAGGCGCAGACCTCGTGCGCCGAGTTGCATGTGGCCGGCCCGCAGGCAGAACTGGCCGGCGTCGGCTCGGGCTGCGGCATCCTGCTGGCGGGCGTCGCTCCACCACCGGAGACGAGGCGGGCCGCCGACGCCTATGCCGCCGCCTTCAACGACCTGGCCGCCAGCGCCGGCCTTGGGGTGTCGGTCGAGCCCGTGTACGCCACGTCCACCATGCCGGCGGCGGCCACTTCTCGCTGGGCCGGTGGTTCATGCCGGTCGCCGGGGCCGCGTTCCTGTACGCCGTGGCCGTCATCGTGACCGCGCTCGCGCCGCACGAGGGCCACACCGCGGCCGAGTACCTGCTCGGCGCCGAAGTCCTCGGGGCGCTGTGGTACCTGCTGTACCTGCGTGGCCGGATCTCCAGCCAGTCCGCGGGCGTCCTGCGCAAGAGTCCGCGGGCGTCCTGCGCAAGGAGGTCACGGACCTGGAGCACTCGGTCCAGGCCTCGTCACCGGCCCGGTGACCGGAGCCGGCGCGACCAGCCACCGTCACTCTCGTTCAAGGTAGGTGCAGACACAGACGCGGTTGCCGTCCGGATCCGCCAGCACGGTGAAGGACGGCGCCTCGTCGTCGTAGACGACGGACCCGCCCGCCGCGACGGCACCCGCGATCCGCTCGTCCGCGACCGCGGGGTCGAGCCACAGGTCGAAGTGCCAGCGCTGCCGGGGCGTCTCGTGCACCTCGGTGTGCTGGAACCACACGCTGGGCACGCGCCCGGTCGGGTCGAACACCGAGTCGTAGATGCTGTTGTCCGGGCTGCCGGTCAGCAGGGCCGACCAGAACGGTGCCACGCGGGCGTCGTCGGGGGTGTCCAGGGCCAGCTCGAGCTGGGTCACGCCGCCGGGCTCGGGGGTGAGCCCCTGCTGCCGCGCGATCTCGCTGATCTGCCGCGCCATGCCGATGTCCTTCTCGGTGACCCACAGCCCGTCCTCGCGGGTGCACAGCGAGACGTCGACCACGTCCTGGGTCATCTTGATGTCGGGGAGGTGGCCGGCGGCCTCGGCCGCCTCGGCGACTTCGGCAACGAACGCCGCGGCGGCCCTGAAGTCCGTGACCCGGTAGCGCGCGTGCAGCGCCTGCGCCAGCTTGCGCCAGTCGTCCAGCCGCGCGTCGAGAATCTCCTGCGTGCTGAGCTTGTCCATGTCCCCACCCTGACACGAGGCACCGACAGGCCGGGTTCAATATGGGATCATCTGGACACCGGCAAATCCAGGAGACCCGCACATGACCGAGCAGGACGATCAGGAGCAGCGCGAGATGTGGAACGCGCTGGGCATCCGCACCGACATTCCGCATCCCGCGCGCGTCTACGACTACATGCTCGGCGGGAAGGACAACTTCGCCGCCGACCGGGAGACGGCCGAGCGGAGCCTGCAGCTCGTGCCGGAGATGCTGGATTCCTCGCGCGGCAACCGCGACTTCCTCGTCCGCGCCGTCGAGTTCCTTCGCGATCAGGGGATCCGCCAGTTCCTCGACATCGGCACCGGGCTGCCCACCAGCCCGAACACGCACGAGACCGCACAGGAGGGCCACCCGGACGCCCGCGTCGTCTATGTCGACAACGACCCAGTGGTATTCCTGCACGCCGAGGCGCTGATGGCGGAGAACGCCACGACCAGCGTGGTCCGGGCCGACCTGCGCGACGTGGACGAGGTCCTGGCCAAGGCCGGGGAACTGCTCGACTTCAGCGAGCCCGCCGGGCTCATGTTCGTCGCGGTCCTGCACTGCATCGAGGACGCGGACGAGGCGACCCGCATCGCCGCCCGGTACCTCGACGCGCTCGCGCCCGGCAGCTACGTCATCCTGTCGCATTCCACCGACGAGTTCGCCCCCGAGCGGACGCACCAGGCCTCGGCGGAGGCCAAGCAGCGCGGCGCGATCTGGGTCCCCCGCGGCAAGGACGCGATCCTGCGCATGTTCAACGGCAGGGAACTCGTCGACCCAGGTCTCGTGCTCGTCTCGTACTGGCGGCCGCCGGGCGGCGTCCCGGCCTCCAACGCCGACCGGGCCTGGGCCTACGGCGGGGTCGCCGCGGTCTGACCGCCGCTGCAGCATTACACCCGGGACAGCAGGCCAAGCGCGAGGCGGGCCGATCTGTGCGACAGCACATCGGCCCACGAGTCCTCGCCCCGGCAGAATTTCACGAACAGTTGCCAGCCTTTCGCGGTGCTCAGCCCGCGGTGGAAGGACCCGGGGTGACGGCTGAACGCCGTCAGCAGGCGATGGCCGGCCAGCATTTCCGGGACGAGAGCGGCGCCGATCGCTGCGGCGTACCGGTCCAGGACCTGATTCACCCCGGCCGGATCGCCCTCCTGCGCCGCCTGGGCTGCTATCGCCCCGGCAAGGGCGCCGGATCTGAGGGCGAAGCTGATCCCTTCCCTGGTCCACGGCTCCAGGAGGCCCGCGGCGTCACCGGCGACGAGCACGCGGTCCCTGCGCAGCGGGGACGCCGCCGTCCGGCACCGCGTGATGTGCCCGGAATCCTGGACCCGCTCGAGCGACGCGAGGCCGTGCCGGCCGAGGAAGTCCTGGAGGTATCGTCTCGTGGCCCCACCCGCGCCCCGTGCGGCGATCACCCCGGCCGTGAGCCGGTCGTCCTTCGGGAAGATCCACGCGTACGAGCCGGGCATCGGCCCCCAGTCGAGAAGCACCCGGCCCCGCCACCGCTCCCGCACCGCCGGCGGGACGGCCAGTTCGACCTCCAGCCCCAGGTCGACCTGCCCGAGGACGACGCCGACGTGCTTCGCGGTGACGCTGGCCGAGCCGTCCGCGCCGATCACGACCCTGGCGGTGAGGCTGGTTCCGCCGGCGAGCCGGGCCAGCGCGCGGCCCGGGTCCTGGCCTACCTCCCGGACGAGGGAGCGCTGCAGCAGTTCCGCGCCGTCCGCCACGGCCCTGCGGCGCAGCGCGTCGTCGAACTCCTCCCGCGTGACCATGGCCAGGATCGGGGAGTGCTCCCGCCGCGTGAACGCGCGCTTGCTGTGCAGCGTGAAGGTGGCCGCGGAGATCTCGTCGCGGACCGGGACCGCCAGGCCGCCGGCGGCCCGCAGCGACGTGCCGATCAGCCCTCCGCCACAGGTCTTGTACCGGGGGTGCTCGGCGCGTTCCACCAGGACCGTCCGGGCCCCGGACCGGGCGGCGGCGCTCGCCGCGGCCAGACCCGCGGGGCCAGCGCCGATGACGGCGACGTCCCACTCAGCGTCGTCCATGTCAGGCGGTCACGCCCGCGATGAGCTGGTCGAGGACCTCCAGCATCTGAGTGCGCGCCCGCGCGGGGTCCGCCGCTTCCGCGACGTAGAGGGCGGCCTCGTCGCCGGCGCCCATGAGCACGTGCGCGAGCGGCGCCGCGGGCTGCGTGCGGATCCGCCCGTCCTCGATTCCCTGCGAAAGCAGGGCCTGCACCAGCCCGAACACGTGCCGCCGGCATATCTCCCGCCAGCGCCCCCAGCCCAGCACCGACGGGCCGTCGATCAGGGCGATGCGGTGGATCTCCGGCTCGACGCAGATCTCCAGCCACGTGCCCACCGCGTGCCGCAGGGCCTCGACCGGATCGGTGATCCCCGCGGCGGCCACGTCGTCGGCCAGCCTGCGCGCTATGTCGGCCTCGACCGCTTCCAGGGCGGCGCTGAACAGCGCGGTCTTGTCCGCGAACTGGTGATACAGCGCCCCGCGGGTGACCCCTGCCTCGGCGACGATCGCGTCGGCCGGCACCTCGGCGAAGCCCCGGCCGGCGAACAGCCGGCGCGCCGCGGCCACCAACGCGTCACGCGTCGCCGCCGAGCGGTCGGCCTGGGTGCGCCGCGCCCGCGGCGCGGCCGGAGTCTGCGTTGGCATGTCCTGGGCTCTCCACATCGTCGCCTGGCCGTACGATACCGGCTCGACAAAACATACGTACTGACTGTATGTTTTATTCCATGACAGCAGAACGAGCTTCCGCAGACCTCTGTTTGGCCGACCTGCCGCAGGGCACGCTCGCTTACCGTGCCGCGGGTCCCGACTCCAGCTCCAGCCCGCCGGTCGTGTTCGTGCACGGAGTCCTCGTCGACGGCCGCCTCTGGGAGCCCGTTGCCGGGCGCCTGGCGGCCGAGGGCATCCGCAGCTACGCGCCGACGCTCCCGTTCGGGTCGCACCGGCACCCGATGAACCCCGGCGCGGACCTCTCGCCCCGGGGTGCCGCCGCGCTCGTGCTGGACTTCATCGCCGAGCTCGGGCTCACCGACGTGACGATCGTCGGCAACGACACCGGCGGGGCGATCTGCCAGATCATGCTCGGCGCGGACACCGGCCGGATCGGCGCCGCGGTGCTGACCAACTGCGACGCGTTCGGCACGTTCCCTCCCCCGGCCCTCGCGCCGCTGTTCTGGGCGCTGCGCCATCCCGGGGTCGTCGCGGGCCTGGTCCCGGGACTCCGGTCACGGTGGATGCGGCACGGCCCGCTCGCCTACGGCCCGCTCGCCAGCGATCACCTCGACCCGGCGCTGACGCTCGGCTGGATCGAGCCGCTGGCCGACAAGGCCATCCGGCGCGACCTGGCCAAGCTCGCGAGGGGCGTCGACCCGCGCGTTCTGCTCGACGCGGCCAGCCGGTTCGGCCAGTTCACCGGGCCGGTGCGCGTTCTGTGGGGAGACGCGGACCGGTTCTTCCGCACCGGGCTGGGGCGCCGGCTGAGCGAGGCATTCCCCGGTGGCGGCATGACCACGGTCCCGGGGGGCCGCACGTTCCTGCCCCTGGACCATCCGGGCGAGGTCGCGGGCGAGATCACTGCCGCGATCAGCGGCGCGCTGGAGAGATCTTGACCGGGCGCAGGGCGGGCCTATTCGCATTGCGGGGAATGCCAGCCCAGTGGCGGAAGCAACATCGAGCAGGCCGGCGCCCGCGGCGGATCGGCCGGCGGCGCTGGCGCCGATCCCGGCCGAGGTGTGGCGGGTGGCGTGGGTCATCGTGTTCGGCGCGTTCATGGCCAACCTGGATACCTCCCTGGTCAACGTGGGCCTGGACACGATCAGCCGCGACCTGCACGGATCGCTGTCGTCGGCGCAGTGGGTCACCAGCGGCTACCTGCTCGCGCTGGCCGCGGCGCTGCCCGCCTGCGCGTGGCTCAGCCGGCACTTCGGCACCGGCCGGCTCTGGATGTACGCGCTGACCGGGTTCACGATCACGTCCGCGCTGTGCGCGGCGGCCCCGGACCTGCCGGCGCTGATCGTGCTGCGCGTCGCACAGGGGGTCACCGGCGGGCTGCTCGTCCCGGCCGGCCAGTCCGTGCTCGGCAGGGCCGCCGGGCCGGCGCGCATGGGCCGGGTGATGAACGGCGTCGGCATCGCCGTGGTGCTCGCGCCGGCCCTCGGGCCCGCGATCGGCGGCCTGCTGATCCACTCGCTGTCGTGGCGCTGGCTGTTCCTGGTCAACGTCCCGGTCGGCGTGATCACGCTGGCCCGCGGGCTGCGTCACGTGCCCCGCGGCGAGCGCGGCGCCGCCGGGCCGTTCGACGTCACCGGCTTCGCGCTGGTGGCCGGGGGACTTCCGCTCGTCGTCTACGGGATCACCATCGCCAGCCAGCGCGGCACGCTGAGTTCTGCGGCCGTGCTTGCCACCTTGATCCCGGGAGCGCTGGCGCTGGCCGGTTTCGCCTGGTGGAGCCTGCGCAGCCGGGCGCCGCTGCTGAACCTCAGGCTGCTCGGCAACCAGGTCTACGCCGCGGCCACGACCTCGGTGTTCTTCACCGGGGCCGCCCTCTTCGGCGGCCTGATCATCCTGCCGCTCTACTACCAGCTGTACCGCCACGAGAGCGTACTCGCCACCGGCCTGCTGCTGCTGTCCTACGGCGCCGGCGCCGCGTTCTCCATGCCGGTGGGCGGCCGGCTGACCGACCGGATCGGCGGCGGCAGGACCGCGGTCGCCGGGCTGGCCGTCACCCTCGCCGCCACCGTGCCGTTCGTCGTCCTCGACGCCAACGCCAGCATGGCCGGCGTGGAGGCACTTCAGTTCTTCCGCGGCGTCGGGATCGGCCTGGCCGGCATTCCCGCCATGTCCGCCGCCTACGCGTCCGTCGGCAGGGAACACCTGCCCGACGCCACCGCCCAGGTCAACATCTTCCAGCGCGTCGGCGGCGCGCTCGGCAGCGCGCTGTTCGTCGTCATCCTCGACAACCACGGGGTCAGCAGTACCGCCGCGTTCCACGCCACGTTCTGGTGGATCACCGGCGCGGGCGTCCTCGCGCTCGTCTCCGCGGCTCGCCTCGCCAGCAAGCAGCGAGGCCCGGCACCCATCGAGGCCCGGCCAGCCAAGGCCTGAACGCGCCGCGGTGGCGTGACCGGCCAGACGCTACCCCGGGCGGCGGGCTGCCGCGCCCGCCCAGGGCGGTGCGGCCTCTTCCGCGCCGACGTTGGCGGCCAGCCGGCCGAGCAGGGTGCCGAGCGTCTCCAGGTCGGCGTCGGCGAGGCCCGCCCGCAGTCTGGCGTCGAACGCGATCGCCGCTTCGCGCAGGCGCAGGAACGCTGCCTCGCCCGCCTCGGTCAGCGCGACCACCTGAACCCGCCGGTTGGACGCCTCCCGGGTCCTGGTCACCAGCCCGCGGGCGTCCATGGCGTTCAGGTGGTGCGTCAGCGTTGCCTCACGCACCCCGACCGCATCGGCCAGCTCGCGCTGGTTGGCGGGCTTGCGGATCTTCAGGTTCAGCAGGATCAGCCAGACCGGCAGCGTGCCTCCCGCCGCGCCGAGCGCCTCGTCGAACGCGCGCTCCACGGCGCGGGCCGTCTGGGTCAGGCGGAGCCCGACCGGCAGCGGATACGGTGCTGGCACGTCAGCCAGCATAGCAGCAAGCCTCGATATCTAAACGATTGACATCTAACTCTTAGCTATCTAATCTTCGTGTCATGACGAGCGAACCCGCTGTTCCTGCTGGTCTTCACCTCTGCCGCATTCGTCCCGTCCGGCGCGATGCCCGGCTGGCTGCAGGCGTTCGCCGCGCTGCGCCACGGCTTCTGTATCGTCCGCTGGCACCTGACCCAGGCGTGACGCCGAAGACCGCCTGCGCTGCTATTGCCCAGCCCGGCTATTGCCCTACGCGGCCATCGATGCATTCGCGCAGCAGATCGGCGTGCCCGCAGTGCCGGGCATACTCCTCGATCCGGTGAACCCACAGCTCGCGCACGGCGATGCCATTTGAACCAACCCGGGTGCCCAGATCCGGATACCTGGCCAGCACCGCATCGGTTGCCGCCTGCTCACGGGCAAGATCCGCGAGTGCGCCCTCGACCAGGGCCTGCTCCGCAGCGGCTCCGTCGAAGTCGGCATCTCGGGCGCCGTACAGCTTCGGCGCCGGATCCGCAGGCAGGACCCAGTTGCGCCAGGCCCGCTCGGCCTCGGCGAGATGGCGGAGCAGTCCCAGCAGGGACATCGTCGATGGCGGCACCGCCCGGCGCGCCAGTTGCCCCGGATCCAGCCCGTCGCACTTCATCTGCAGGGTCAGCCGGTAGTCCTTCAGGTAGTCCTGCAGCGTCGCCAGCTCACCGTCCGGGCTGACCCCGTCGGTGTTGCGGGGGTCGTCGTCGGGGTCCACCCACATGTCGGGGTAGACGGTGGCCCGCGTCCACCGCCCGGGGATGTCTGCCACCTGTCCACGATGACGGGCAGTGGCCCGGCGCGCAAACGAGTTTCAGCCGACCCGGGCAAGGTAGGGGTGGCCGCTCGCCGGGAAGACGATCACGGCTGGATACGGGCCGAGCAGGGAGCCCAGGTGGGTGCTCTGCGGGAACGTGACGGCGTCGGTAACCGCGCCGGTGGAGACGTTGTAGCGGCCCACGCAGGACCTGCCGGAGCAGGCCGGCCCGTCTGGCGCGCTGGCGTCCATGGCCCCGGCGAGGGTGTCCACGGCGTGGTTGCTGCCCGCGATCCCGGGAGCGTTGCCCTGCGGTCCGGCGAGGCTGGTCGCGTCGTAGGTCTGCGAGGAGGAGTCCATGCCCTGCCCGGCATCGTGGATCACGAAGAGCTCGCTGCCGATGATGCTGATCGCCTGGATGGCTCCGGGGCCGGAGAGCTGCTGGTTGACCGTCTGGTTGGTCGCCGCCTCCAGATGCGTCCCGTTCGGGTTGACGCGGACGATCGTCGCGCCGCCGGATTCCACGTAGTACAGCCCGAGCGGCCCGGCGGCCACGTCCACGACGTTCGTCCCATCCGTGCCGACCGTGGCCACGGCGCCGGAGCCCGGGGTGATCTCGACAACCTGCCCCGGGCCGGTGACGCTGCTGCCGAGAACGGCCCACAGCTTGCCGGCCGACGCGGCTATCACACGGACCGGCATGGCCAGCGTCAGCGTCCGCGCGATCGAGCCGGTCGCCCGCGCGTACTCGACGATCTTGTTGCCGCCGCCCACATAGAGATAGGTGCTGTCGGCAGCCAGCGCGGTCACCGGGATCGACGGATGCTCCGCGACCTGAACGGGCCCGTCACCGTCGACGACGTAGACGGCCGTTCCCGCAGGTGCCGACGCTGTCCCGTTCTGCTCCGTGGTGAACGCCACGAACACGCTGCCGTCCGGCGCCTCGGTTGCGATCGCGGCCATGAACGCGCTGCTCTGCACCGGGAACGCGTCGCGCAGCCGCACGCGCAGCGTGCCGGACGCCGACGGCGCGGGCGGTGCCTGCACGTTCACCGCGGTCGGGCTGGAGCTGGGGCTCGCGGAAGCGGACGGCTTCGCGCTCGCCGGGTTCGTGGTGCTGGCGGTGGAGCCGGACCCCTGGCCGCCGGCCGAGCACCCGATAATCAGCAGACCCGCGGCGCTGACCAGGACCGCGGCAAAGAGTGGACGCACAGCGGCATAGTAGGTGAAGCACAGCGTTACGCGCCTTACTTCACTGGCCAGTTGGGGATCCTTCCCCACCGCGCTGGCCTGGCCTCAGCCGGGCGTGGCCCAGAACCTCAGGTAGCTGCGGTGCAGCCAGTCGTCCACCCAGCCGCGGTCGGCTGGTCGGGAATGGCGGCGGTGTCGCTCAGCTCAATGAGGCGCCGCGCCGCGCAGCCACTGCGGGAGGCGAGCCTGAACGCGAAGCGTAGCCGGGGCCGCCATCCTCATCGGCGGTGTGGTCGAGGGGAAGACGCTCGGCCGCCCGGCGCCACCCGGCTTGACGTGGATATCGCTCCAGCCCCTAGCGTGTCATCAATGAGCCATGCTCCCGCCGCGCCCGCGCGGTTCATCATCATCGGCGCGGGTGCGGTCGGCGCCACGATCGGCGGCTGTCTTTCCCAGAGCGGCCACGACGTGGTCCTGGTGGCACGCGGGGCGCATCTCGACGCGCTGCGCGCCGAGGGGCTCCGGCTCGTTACCCCCATGGGAACCCAGGAGCTTCGGATACCGGCGGTCGCCGGGCCGGCCGAACTGGAGTTGCGCGCGGGCGACGTGCTGATTCTGTCGACCAAGGGGCAGGACACGGTCGGCGCGGCGGAGCAGTGGGCCTGGCAGCCCGTGCGTGATGGCGCGGAGGCCGCGGCCGGGCTGCTGCCCATCGTCTGCGCGCAGAACGGCGTCGCGAACGAGCGCATCGTGCTGCGGCGCTTCCGGCATGTGTACGGGATGTGCGTGTGGCTGCCCGCGACGCATCTGCAGCCCGGCGTGGTGGAGGCGCAGGGCACCCCGCGTGCTGGCCTGCTCCCGGTCGGCCGCTACCCGTCGGGAACAGACGTCTTCACCGGCCAGCTCAGCGCCGCGCTGGAGGCGAGCCGCCTCCTCGCGCCGGCCAGCGATGACGTCATGCGCTGGAAGTACGGGAAGCTCCTCGGCAACCTGGGCAACGCGATCGAGGCGCTGTGCGGGCCCGCGGCACGGGACAACGACGACGCCCGGGAACTGCGGCAGCAGGCTCGCGCCGAGGGGAACGCGGTCATGCGCGCGGCGGGCATCGGCCATGCGCTCCCGGAGGAGTTCGACGCCGCGCGCGGCGACCAGGTGAACGTCGGCGAGGTCGACGGCGCGGCGCGTTCCGGCGGGTCATCATGGCAGAGCCTGAGCCGCCGGACCGGGACCATCGAGGCCGACTTCCTCAACGGCGAGATCGCGCTCCTCGGGGGGATCCACGGGGTGCCGACGCCGGTCAACGAGACGCTGCAGCGGCTGGCAAACCAGGCCGCCCGGGCCCACGTGCCGCCGGGCAGCACCGCGCCGGCGGACATCCTTCGCGCCGCAGCCACATCAGCCGACGGCTTGCCAGTCTGAGGCTGGCGGCGCGTTCAAGGAGGAATGTTTAGTCGGTTCCGGATTCCATGGCGGCCCGGTCGAGCATTTCCTCCTCAGCGTCGGCCTCGCCGCGGGATGCAATCGCCTCGGCCCCGCCCTCGCGCATCGCGCCGATCAGCGCCTGGTGGTCGCTGCCCACCAGGCCGGCGCCGGCGTACTGCTCGAGCTTGGCCCGGGAGTCGGCGATGTCGAGGTTGCGCATGGTCAGCTGGCCGATGCGGTCGACGGGCCCGAACGCGGAATCCTCGATCCGCTCCATCGACAGCTTGTCCGGGTGGTAGCTGAACGCGGGGCCGGAGGTGTCCAGGATCGAGTAGTCCTCGCCGCGGCGCAGCCGCAGCGTGACCTCGCCGGTGACCACCGTGCCCACCCAGCGCTGCAGCGACTCGCGCAGCATCAGCGCCTGCGGGTCCAGCCAGCGGCCCTCGTACAGCAGCCGGCCCAGCCGCCTGCCCTCGTTGTGGTAGCTGGCCAGGGTGTCCTCGTTGTGGATCGCGTTGACCAGCCGCTCGTACGCCGCATGCAGCAGCGCCATGCCCGGCGCCTCGTAGATGCCGCGGCTCTTGGCCTCGATGACCCGGTTCTCGATCTGGTCGGACATGCCCATGCCGTGCCGGCCGCCGACCGCGTTGGCCTCCAGGACCAGGTCGACGGCCGAGGCGAACTCCTTGCCGTTGATCGTCACCGGCCGGCCCTGCTCGAAGCCGACCGTGACGTCCTCGGCGGGGATCTCGACCGCGGGGTCCCAGAACTTTGCGCCCATGATCGGCTCGACGATCTCGATGCCCTGGCCGAGGTGCTCCAGCGCCTTGGCCTCGTGCGTCGCGCCCCAGATGTTCGCGTCGGTCGAGTACGCCTTCTCGGTGCTGTCCCGGTACGGCAGGCCGTGGCTGACCAGCCACTCCGACATTTCCTTGCGGCCGCCGAGCTCGCCAACGAAGTCCGCGTCCAGCCACGGCTTGTAGATGCGCAGCGACGGGTTGGCGAGCAGGCCGTAGCGGTAGAAGCGCTCGATGTCGTTGCCCTTGAATGTGGAGCCGTCGCCCCAGATCTGCACGCCGTCCTCGAGCATCGCGCGGACCAGCAGCGTGCCGGTGACGGCGCGGCCCAGCGGGGTGGTGTTGAAGTACGGGCGGCCGCCGGACCTTATGTGGAATGCTCCGCAGGTCAGGGCCGCGAGGCCCTCCTCGACCAGGGCGTTGCGGCAGTCCACCAGGCGCGCGATCTCGGCGCCGTAGGCTGCGGCGCGGCCGGGGACCGAGGCGATGTCGGGTTCGTCGTACTGGCCGATGTCGGCGGTGTAGGTGCACGGGACCGCGCCCTTGTCGCGCATCCAGGCGACAGCTACCGAGGTGTCGAGGCCGCCGGAGAAGGCGATCCCGACGCGCTCGCCGACAGGCAGGGAGGTGAGGACCTTGGACACCTTGCAAGTATATGCATACAAGCGCATGATCATGCAAAGGTT